>NZ_QPFC01000252.1:0-10898 GCF_003427465.1 Nocardiopsis sp. TNDT3
GACAGGGGCCCGGGGGTGCGCGACGCCGACCCGACCGCGGCGATGCCGAGAGATTAGGTTTGCCTAACCGAATTTAGGGTGTCCTTGGTGGGTTCGCAATCGCGTAGATGCGACATCTTTTATAGCGAAACGGACAACCGGGGTGTGGCGGGGGAGTCTGGAGGGCTTGTTGGGGCCCGTGTTACTAATCCCGTCGCGGGAGCTGGAACGGTGTCCCCGCGGGCCTCACAGGGCGCGGAAGCGGCCCGGACTCAGCCCCGTGACCCGCCGGAAGGCCGCGCCGAACGCGCTCGCCGAGTGGTAGCCCACGCACACCGCCACCTCGTCGATCTCGTCCCCCCGCGCGAGCATCGTCACCGCGTGCTGCACGCGCGCGGTGGTCAGCCACTGGCTGAACCCCAGGCCCGTCTCGGCGCGGAACGCCCGGGTGACGGTGCGGGTGCTCACGCCCAGCCGCGCCGCCCACACGGCCAGGGTGGTGGTGTCGGCGGGGTCCTCGCGCACGGCGGCGACGATGGGGGCCAGCAGCGGTGACTCGGGGATGTGCAGGATCAGCTCGCGGCGGGCCGGGGCGAGGATGTCCAGCACCATCGCCTCGGTCCGTGAACGCTCGTCCGCGGTGAGGCCCTCGGCGTCGAGCCGGTCGAGCAGGAGCCGCAGGAGCGGGGTGATCTCCATGGCCACGGGCCCGTCGGAGATCGAGGGCACCGCGTGGACGCCGAACTGCGCGGCGCGGTGCCAGGTCCCCGCGGGGGTCCACCCGGAGTGGCGCGTCCCGGCCGGGAGCCACAGGCCGACCGTGGGGGTGATCGTCCAGACCCGCGTGCCGACGGTGGCGGAGGAGGCGCCCCGCTGGTTCCAGAGCAGTTCGTGCGTGGGGTGCGAGTGCTCCTCCCAGAACGTGTCCCGGGGGATGATCTCGGCGCTGCCCATGACGACGAAGGGCACCTCGATCTCACCGGCGGCGTAGGAGGGGAGCCTGCGGCTGTCGATCGCCTCGCGCCGCGGGGGCCCGGCGGGACTCGGCCGGGTGTCTGGTCTGACCACGTCGTCCAGGTTAGGCGCAGGTGGGAGCCGCGGCGGCGGTGGCCCCGCTTCCGCCCCGCGGGCCGTGCTCCGGTGCCGGAGCGGCTGTTCCGGGGACCCGGGGGAGGGGCGCGCCGAGGACCGTGTTCCCGTTCCCCGGCTCTGTGCGAACCCCTTGACCTCAATAAAAGTTGAGGTTTCAGAATGGGGTCCAACACTCACGACACGAAGGAGATGCGCGTGCGTACGACGCGTAGTCGGCGGCGGAGTCCGGGTTCGCGGGCGGTGCCACGCCCCGGGGTGCTGCTCGCCAGCGTCATGCTGGGCGTTCTGGTCGTGGCCATGTCGATCTCGGGGACGGCCGTGGCCGTCCCGAACATCGGGGCGGACCTGGAGGCCTCCGGCGCCGCGCTGCACTGGGTGGTGGCCGGGTACAACCTCACCTTCGCCGCGTTCACCCTGGTCTGCGGTTCCCTGGCCGACCTGTTCGGGCGAAGGTTGCTGTTCGCGGTCGGCGCGGTCGTCTTCCTCGCGGGCAACCTGGCCAGCGCCCTGGCCGGTGACATCCTCCTCCTGGACGCGGCACGCCTGCTCACCGGTGTCGGCGGCGCGGCGATCATGGCCAGCGGCGGCGCCCTGCTGGCGATGGGCTTCGACGGTGCCGCGCGGACTCGGGCCTTCGCCGCCATGGGCACCATGGCGGGGGTCGGCATCGCGATCGGCCCGACCCTGTCGGGTCTGCTGGTCGGCGCCGTGGGCTGGCGCACGGCGTTCCTGGTCTACGCCGCGGTCGGCCTGCTCATCCTGGTCGGATCGGCGTTCGTCGCCGAGTCGCGGGCCTCCGAGCGCCCGCGCGTCGACTGGGTCGGCTCGGTGACCTTCGTGGTCAGCCTGACGCTGGTGATGTACGCGGTCATCGAGGCGCCCGAGGCGGGCTGGGGGACCCCGGCGGTGGTGGGCGCGCTGGCGGCCGGTGCGGTGCTCCTCGCGCTCTTCTTCGTCGTCGAGAGCCGGGTGGCCCGGCCGGTGCTCGACCTGAGCCTGGTCCGCGACGGACGGTTCATGGCCTGGTGCCTGGCGACGCTGACCACCTCGATCGGCTTCCTGGGGGTGCTGGTCTTCCTGCCGACCTACCTCCAGGGGGTGCAGGGGGTGTCCGCCCAGACCGCCGGTCTGATGATGCTCATGCTCACGGCACCGGTGCTGGTGGCCCCGTCCCTGGGCGGGTGGATGGTCGCCGGGGGCGTGTCGGCACGCGGGACGATCGTCGTCGCGCTGCTGCTCGTGGCCGGGGGCAACGCGCTGCTCACCGTGCTCCACCCGCAGATCACCGCGTTGGGACTGGCCCTTCCCCTGGTGCTGATCGGTACCGGCATGGGATTGTCGTTCGGCATCACCGACGGCCAGGCGATGGGCGTCATCGAACCCGGGAAGGCGGGCATGGCGGCGGGTTTCCTCAACACGCTCCGCGGTGGTGCCGAAGCCCTGGTCATCGCGGTCTTCGGAGCGGCGTTGACCAGCATCGTCGCCGCCCGCACGGGATCGTCCGAAGCCGCCGCCCGTGCGACCGCCGGGGACGTGGGAGGGTCGGACGCCCTGGCCGGTCACCTCACGGCGGCCTGGGACGCCACGTCCTGGGGCGTCGCGGCGCTGTCGCTGGTCGCCACGGCCGGGGTGTTCGTGCTCCTGGCCCGGCGCCGGAGCGCGGCGGGAGGAGTTCCCCAGCAGGACGGGACGGAGACGGAGTCCGCGGGGCCGGAGCCCGTCGAACGCTAGCCCGTCGAACGCCGGCGGTTCCGCGGCGTGCCGCGGCGGCCCGGAGGGGCACGGCCGGGCCGCCGGGCCTGCGGGGGCGATTCCCCGGGCGGGCGCTGTCACAGGCGTGTGCTTCGATACCGGCATGAACGCGCCCGAGACCGCCCTCCGCCTGCCCGAACCCGCTGCCCTGCGCGTCCTGTCCCGCAGGACGGCGCTGCTGGAGTTCCTCATCGCTCCCGACAACCGCTATCGCAAGTACGACTTCACCCCCGACTGGCGGCCGGGGTGGGACCTGGCGACGATGAGCAACGGGGGAGGGGACGAGTACGCCATCGCGCTCTCGGACACGGCCGGTCTCATCCGCTGCTTCGACCACGAGTCGGAGATGAGCCCCTACGCCAACGACGAGGAGCACTGGCCGGGGACGGTCGACGCCCTGCCCGGGGAACTCGTGTTCCTCATGGCGGACACCGACTTCAACGGCGGGGACGCGCTGTCGGTGAGCGCTCTGCTGTGGCGCCTGTCCGCGGACGCCTCCTGGCGCACCGGTGTCGCCGGAGACCGGGGAGACGGGTCCGGTTGGCTGCTGGGCGGCGTGTACGCCGCCGACTCCGCGCGCTACCACCACGATCACTTCCAGGACTACTACGGGCGTTCCCTGGACCTCGACGCGGTACGCGCGGTGTTCGAAGGACGGCCGCTGACCGAGGAGGTCGTGGCCGGGCTCAATCCCGGGGCCGACCCCTCCGAGCTGCTGCGCCGCGCGGAGGCGTACCCGGCCTGAGGTCTGGCCTCTCCTGTCATCCTCGGCGCGGAGGGGCCCGTCATCGTCCGGTGGAGAACGTCAGTTCCCCGCGCGAGGGGCGGACGGGTGGATGCGGTACAGCACGTTCGGGCGCAGCGGCCCCTCGGGCACGGTGGGGTCGTCGAAGTCGTCGGCCGGGTTCCGGGTCATGTTGATCCGGCGCTTGACTGCCTCTCCCTCGTGAACGAGGGAGATTCCGACCACCCCTTGTCGGGGCGGTGGTACTGCGCGCCTCGCGGCCGCAGCTGGTTTCCCCGCGCTCTCCCCCCGAGACAGCGAGGCCCCCGTTCCGCCTCCTGGAACGGGGGTCTCGCACCTACAGGCCACTCAGCGCGGCGCGTCAGCCCTTGAGCGGGTCGTGCCCCCAGTTCATCAGCGAGTACCGCCACGGGGTCTCGCTCGGGTCCCCGGACGGCTTCTGCGCCAGGTGCCGGTGCACGTAACCGGTGACCTTGCGCATGTGCTCGTAGTCCTCCTCCTTCAGATCACCCTGCGAAGCGTGCAGGATGTCCACGATCCGCCGCCCCGAGCGGTGGCCCTTGGACTCCCCGTCGCCCTCGCCCACGGACTTCGACTCGTCGGTCTCCAGCCACCGCTCCAGCTCCTTGGGCGTCATGTTGACCGCCTCGCCGAACTCCTGCCGGACCTGCCGCCGCTGCTTCTCGTCCATGTCCCCGCCCCCGTCTCCCCGTTGTCCGTTCCCCGGCCAGCCCTCGGCGCGGCTGTGCCTCCGCCTGTGCCTCCGCCTGTGTCCGCGCCTGCGCGGTCAGCCCTCGGCGCGCCTGTCGAGCACGCGTAGCACGGTCTTGCGGGCCTTGTGCCCGCGCTCGTGCTCGGCTGCGCTGCGGGCCTGCTTCGAGGACATACCCCGCGCCTTCTTGGCGGCCTCGGCGGCGGGCAGCCGGTCCAGTTCGACGGACCTGCGGGCCGACTCCGCGGCCGGAGGGTTCGGCGAACGCCCCTTGCCCTGTCCGTCGTCACGGCGCTTGGTGCGTCGCGCCTGCCGCCGCTCCCGGGGACTGAGCTGCTCCCAGGCGTGGCGCGGAAGGTAGCGGTCGGTGCCCCCGGGTTCCTCGGAACCGCTGTCGCGCGCCCGCGCGTCGCCGGAGGCCGTCTGCCACTCCTCCTCGGTCCACTTCCGAAGGTCGCGCTGTTCGCCGCTCCTGCGGTCCGGGTGCCGGTAGCCGCCGCCCTCGCGTTCGTACTCCTGGGTGAGCAGCTGGCTCTTGCGCGCCGACCACTTCCCGGCGGCCCCGCCCTTGTCCGAGGCCTTGATCCGCTCCTTGAGCCTCTCCCGTAACTTGGGGTCGGTGTAGTCCCTGCGGTAGTCGTCCGCGTCCTTGCCCATGTGGGCCGACTACCCCTCCCGCCGGACCGCTACAACCCTGAGCAGGGCTTTTGCCCGGGCTTTCCCACGGCCGCAAGCACGGAGAACCCAGGACCGAGGGAACACGGGTCAGTCCCGGTACACCGCCGTCGAACCCCGCACCACCAGCTCCGGCGTGAACAGCACCCGCTCGTGGACGTGCTCGCCGTGGTTCAGCTCCGACTCCAGCAGGCGCATCGCCGCCCGGCCCAGTTCGTACTTGGGCTGGGCCACCGTGGTCAGCCCCGGGTGCACCAGGTCGGCGAAGTCCACGTTGTCGTAGCCCACCACCGACATGTCCTCGGGCACCCGCAGGCCCCGCTGGCCCAGGCCCTTCATCACGCCGAGCGCGAGCTGGTCGTTGGCGCAGAACACCGCCCGCGGCCGCTGCCGCGGCCCCCCGCCCAGGATCGCGTCCACCGCCCGCTCGCCCTGCTCGGGGTTGAGCAGCGGCTGCTCGACCACCCGCACGCAGGAGTCCGGGTCCAGCCCGGCCTCGGTGAAGGCGTCGCGCAGCCCCTCGTGCCTGCGCCTGACCTGTTCGATGGCGAACGGCCCGGTCAGGAAGGTCACCGTCTCGTGCCCCAGCCCGATGAGGTGCCTCCCGGCCGCCATCCCGCCCGCGTGGTTGTCCACGCTGACGCTGCACCCCACGTCCTCGGCGACGTCGCCCCGGTCCAGGGCCACCCAGAAGGTCCCCTGGCGGCTCAGCCACAGAAGGTCCGACAGGTCGTCGTCCACCGGCATCACCACGGCCCCGGCCGCGCGCTGCTCGGCCAGCAGGCGCACGTTGCGCTGCTGGCGCTCGCGCTTCTCGGCGGAGTTGAGCAGCACCACGGCGAGCCCGGATCCGGCCGCCTCGTCCTCCACGCCCCGGGCGACCTCGGTGAAGAACGGGTTGGTCACGTCCAGCACGAGCAGCCCCACGGACTCGCTGCGGCCCGAGCGCAGGCTGCTGCCGGAGGAGTTGCGCACGTAGTCGAGCTCGGTGATGGCCGCCTCGACCCGCAGGCGGGTGGCCTCGGCGACGCGCTCGGGGCGGTTGAGCACGTTGGACACGGTTCCGGGCGAGACCCCGGCGCGCCGGGCGACCTCGGTGATACCCACGCCTCGGCGTGCGTTGGGGGACCTGGTGGACAAGGGGCTTCTCCCGTGCGTGTGCGGAGGGCGATGCGAAGCATCGTACTCACACTCCGATTGAAACGTGTCAATCCGTTGTCCGAGACGAGGTGCTCTGGGGTCCGTGGCGTGCTGGAAAGGGCTTACCTCAAGGGGGGCGTTATCGGGGCGAGACCTGCGAATTCTCGGGTGATCCTCTTGACGGTGTGATGTGGGGCACTTAACATCCACTTCATATTAAAACGTTTTTGCCATGTTCGGGGTCGCCACGCCGGACACGGCACGGAGAAGGAGGGCGCACGTGGACCCAGCAGAGGTCCCCCCACCGCTCGCCCTGGTCGACGTCACCAAGTCCTTCGGAAGCGTCCGGGCCCTGCGGGGGCTGTCCCTGGAACTGCGCTCCGGAGAGATCCACGCACTGGTGGGCGAGAACGGGGCGGGCAAGTCCACCCTGGTCAAGACCATCGCGGGGGTGCACCGACCGGACGGCGGGCAGGTGCTCGTGGACGGCCGCCCCGCGGAGTTCGCCGCGCCCGTGGACGCCCAGCGCGCCGGGGTCGCGGTCATCTACCAGGAACCCACGCTGTTCCCCGACCTGTCGGTGGCCGAGAACATCTTCGTCGGCCGCCAGCCCCGCACCCGCCTGCGCACCATCGACCGCGGCCGCATGCGCCGCGACACCCGGGAGGTCTTCGCGCGCCTGGGCGTGGACATGGACCCCGACCGCCCCGCACGCGGGCTGTCCATCGCCGACCAGCAGCTCGTGGAGATCGCCAAGGCCCTCACCCGCCAGGCGCGGGTCCTGGTCATGGACGAGCCCACCGCCGCCCTGTCCGGTGTGGAGGCCGAACGCCTGTTCACCGTCGCCCGCACCCTGCGCGACTCCGGTGCGGCGCTGCTGTTCATCTCCCACCGCTTCGACGAGGTCTTCGCCCTGTGCGACCGCGTCACCGTGGTCCGCGACGGCGCGTTCGTCTCCTGCGACCCCACCGGCGACCTGGACGTGGACACCGTCGTGCGCCGCATGGTCGGCCGCGAGGTCAGCAGCCTCTACCCCAAGGAGGAGGCCGAGCGCGGCGAGGTCCTGCTGGAGGTCGACGGCCTGACCCGCCACGGCGTGTTCGCCGACGTGTCCTTCTCGGTGCGCGCCGGGGAGATCGTCGCCCTGGCAGGGCTGGTCGGCGCCGGACGCAGCGAGGTCGTCCGCGCCGTGTTCGGCGTGGACCGCTACGACGCGGGCACCGTGCGGGTGGAGGGCAGGCCGCTGGCGCCGGGGCGGCCCCGGGCCTCCATGGCCGCCGGGCTGGCCCTGGTCCCCGAGGACCGCCGCCAGCAGGGCCTGGTCATGGAGTCCTCCATCGAGCGCAACGCCACCGCCACCCGCCGCCGAGCGCTCAGCCGCCTGGGGCTGCTGCGCCCCCGAGCCGAACGCGACTCCGCCCGCGAGTGGGGCGAGCGCCTGAACCTGAGGTTCGGCCGCCTCACCGACCCCGTCTCCACCCTCTCCGGCGGCAACCAGCAAAAAGTCGTCCTGGCCAAGTGGCTGTCCACCGATCCCCGCGTGCTGTTCGTGGACGAGCCCACACGCGGCATCGACGTGGGCACCAAGGCCGAGGTCCACCGCCTGCTGTCCGCCCTCGCGGGCCGGGGGCTGGCCATCGTCATGGTCTCCAGCGAACTCCCCGAGGTCCTGGGCATGGCCGACCGGGTCCTGGTCATGCACGAGGGCCGGATCACCGCCCACCTGGACCGCGCGGAGGCCGACGAGGAGTCGGTCATGTACGCGGCCACCGGACAGCGGCCGAGCGAGGCCGCATGACGAACACGGTCAGCACCGCCCCCACCCCCGCTCCCGCCGCGCGCCGCGGGCTCCAGTTCCGCGAACTCGGCGTGCTCCTGGCCGTGGTGGTCCTCGTGGCCGCCACCTGGCTGTACAACCCCGGTTTCCTGTCCAGCCAGGGCGTGCGCGACCTGTTCCTGGGCGCCACCGTCCTGTCCGTCCTCGCCGTCGGCCAGGCCCTGGTCCTCATCACCAGGAACGTCGACCTCTCGGTCGGCTCGGTCATGGGCCTGTCGGCCTTCGGCACCGGCCTGCTGTTCGTGACCTTCCCGGGCCTGCCCGTGCCCGTCGCGATGCTCGCCGGGGTCGGCGTCGGCCTGGTCGCGGGTCTGCTCAACGGCCTGCTGGTCACCACCGTGCGGGTTCCCGCCCTGGTCGTCACCCTGGGCACCCTGTACGCCTACCGCGGCCTCAACCACTGGTGGGCCGGGGGCGGGCAGGTCAACGCCCACGACATGCCCGACTCCTTCCTGCTCCTGGGCCGCTTCAGCGTCCTGGGCGTGCCCCTGCCGGCCGCGGTCGCCATCGTCGTGGTCGCCGTCGTGGGCTTCTACCTCGCCAGCTACCGCTCGGGCCGCGAGCTGTACGCCATCGGCTCCGACGCCGACGCCGCTCGGCTCTCCGGCATCCCCGCCGCGCGCCGCGTCACCTGGGCCTTCGCCGCCAACGGCGCCCTGGCCGGGCTGGCCGGGGTGCTCTTCGCCGCCCGCTACGGCACCGTCGACTCCACCGTGGGCACCGGCATGGAACTCCAGGTCGTCGCCGCGGCCGTGGTCGGCGGCGTGGCCATCGCGGGCGGCGTGGGCACCGTCTACGGCGCCGCGCTCGGCGCCGTCCTGCTCACCACCATCACCGCCGCCCTGCCCATCTGGCGGGTCGACCAGTTCTGGCACCAGGCGGTGGTGGGCGCGCTCATCCTGGCCGCCGGGCTGTTCGTGGACATGTTCGCCACCGCGCGCAACATCGACTTCCTGGTGCTGAGCGTGGCAGCCATCGCCCTGATGGCCCTGCCGATGACGCTCATCGTCATCACCGGCGAGATCGACCTGTCGGTGGCCAGTACCCTGGCGCTGACCAGCGCCACCCTGGGCGTGCTGTGGGAGGCCGGGGTCGCCATCGAGACGGCCCTGTGGATCTGTCTGGCCGCGGGCGCGCTGCTGGGCGCCTTCAACGGGTTCCTGGTCACCGTGTGCGGGCTGCCGTCCCTGGCCGTGACCATCGGCACCATGGCCCTGTACCGGGGTCTGGCCTACGTGATGCTCGGCGACCGCGCCGTGGCCAGCTACCCCCGGAGCTGGGTCAGCGGCGCCCGGGCGCCCTTCCTGGGCGTGGAGGGCCTGCCGTGGATCGCCGTGGCGGTCCTGGCCCTGGCCGTCCTGTTCGGGGTGCTGCTGCACGCCACCGCCGTCGGCCGCTCGCTGTTCGACATCGGCAACAACGACGAGGCCGCCCGCTTCACCGGGGTGCCGGTGCGCTGGACCAAGTTCTGGCTGTTCACGCTCAGCGGCGCGGTGGCCTCCGGGGCCGGGGTCTTCTGGACCCTGCAGTACGGCACCTCCCGCGCCGACACCGCCCTCGGCCTGGAACTCCAGGTCGTGGCCGCCGTCCTGCTCGGCGGGGTGTCCATCTTCGGCGGGGTCGGTTCGGTCTTGGGCGTGCTGAGCGGCGTCGTGCTGCTGGGCGCCATCCGCAACGCCCTCCAGCTGTTCGGCATCAGCAGCGAGGTCCTGCAGATCGTCACCGGCCTCATCCTCATCGCCTCCGTCGTCACCCCCAACCTCGTGGCCCGGATGCGCGCCAGACGCGCGTCCGGACCCAGCCCCTCCTCACCCCCGGACGCGGCACCGTCCGCCGCGTCCGCCCCCACCAAGGGAGAACACTCATGACCCAGGGCCGCCCACGCCACCTGCTCCTGGCCGCGTCCGCGTTCGCGGTGCTGATGACCGCCGCCTGCGGCGGGGGCACCACCATCGAGGACGCCCAGGAGGAGAACGAGACCGGGCCGACCGGGACCGCCGACCCGGACGCGCGGATCCCCGAGGGCCTGAAGATCGACTTCCTGCCCAAGCAGCTCAACAACCCCTTCTTCGAGATCGTCAACCAGGGCGGCACCGAGGCCGTCGAGGAGATCGGCGGAACGGCCACCGAGCGCGGCGGCACCGAGGCCACGGCCGACTCCCAGGTGGAGTACGTCAACGCGGCCAGCCAGGCGGGCAGCGACGTCATCGTGATCGCCGCCAACGACCCCGACGCGGTCTGCCCCGCGCTCAACGAGGCCCGCGACAACGGCGCGGCCATCGTCGGCTACGACTCCGACGCCAACTGCACCGACGTGTTCGTCAACCAGTCCTCCACCGAGCTCATCGGCCGCACCCTGGTCGAGATGATCGCCGAGGACCTGGGCGGCGAGGGTACCTTCGCGGTGCTGTCGGCCACCCCCAACGCCACCAACCAGAACGCCTGGATCGCGGCGATGGAGGAGGTGCTGGCCGAGGAGGAGTACGCCGACCTGGAGCTGGTCGAGACCGTCTACGGCAACGACGACGACCTGGAGTCCTTCCAGGAGATGCAGGGCCTCATGCAGTCCCACCCCGACCTGGACGGCGTGGTCTCGCCGACCACGGTCGGCATCGCCGCGGCGGCCCGCTACGTCAGCGACTCCGAGTACCGGGGCGAGGTGGCCGTCACCGGCCTGGGCACGCCCAACCAGATGCGCGAGTTCGTGCACGACGGCACCGTGGGGCGGTTCGCCCTGTGGAACCCGCTCGACCTGGGCTACCTGGCCGGGTACACCGGCGCGGCGCTCAGGGCCGGACAGATCACCGGCGCCGAGGGCGAGACCTTCACGGCCGGACGCCTGGGCGAGTTCACCTTCGAGACCGAGGGGGAGATCGTGCTCGGCCCGCCGCAGGTCTTCGACGCCGGGAACGTGGACGACTTCGACTTCTGACCCCGTCCCCGGGTGCCGCCCCCGAGGGCGGCAC
>NZ_QPFC01000253.1:0-8769 GCF_003427465.1 Nocardiopsis sp. TNDT3
CCAGGATGCAGGCCCGGACGCTGGAACTGCTGTGCGGGCTGCGGGAGCGGACCGGCACCTCGGTCGTCCTGGTCACCCACGACCTGGGCGTCGTCGGCGGCTACGCCGACCGGGTGGTGGTCGTCTACGCCGGACGCCACGTCGAGTCGGGCCCGGTGGGGCCGGTCCTGACCCGGCCGCGCGCCCCCTACACCGCCGGCCTGGTCGCCGCGCTGCCCCGGCCCGGGGCCGGGGACCGCCGCCTGCCCGCCATCGCCGGAACGCCCCCCTCACCGGAGGCGCTGCCCGGCGGCTGCGCCTTCGCGCCCCGCTGCCCGCTGGCGGAGGATCGGTGCCACGCCGAGGAGCCCTCACCCGCGGTAGCCGGGGAGTCGGGCAGGCTGGTCTCGTGCCACCGCTGGCAGGACCTGCCCGACCCGGCTTCCTCCCTGTTCACGGACACCGCGCACACACCACGGGAAAGGACGACATGACCACCCCACCGCTGCTGAGCGTGCGCGACCTGGTGGTGCGCTACCCGGGCCGCACCCGGCGGGCCGCCCCGGTCACGGCCGTCGACGGGATCTCCTTCGACATCGGCGCGGGGGAGACGCTCGCCCTGGTCGGGGAGTCGGGGTGCGGCAAGTCCAGCACCGCCGCGGCCGTGATCGGACTGCGCCGGCCCCAGGGCGGGACGGTGCTCTTCGGGGGCCGGGAGCTGACCGCCATGGGCGAGAGGGAGCTGCGCGCCCTGCGCCCCGCGATCCAGCCGGTGTTCCAGGACCCCTACGGCTCGCTCAGCCCGCGCCTGCGCGTGCGCGACGCCGTCGCCGAACCCCTGCGCATCCACGGCCGCTGGGACCGCGCGACCGGTCCCGCCCGGGTGGCCGAACTCCTGGAGAAGGTCGGACTGGACCCCGCGCACGGCGACCGGCTGCCCCACGAGCTCTCCGGCGGGCAGTGCCAGCGGGTGGGGATCGCCCGCGCGCTGGCCTGCGAGCCGCGCCTGCTGGTCCTGGACGAACCGGTGTCGGCCCTGGACTCCTCCGTGCGCGCCGGGGTGCTCAACCTGCTCACCGGCCTCCAGGACGAACTGGGGCTGGGCTACCTGTTCATCTGCCACGACCTGGCGCTCGTCGGGCACGTCGCGCACCGCGCGGCGGTCATGCGCGCGGGACGGCTGGTGGAGACCGGCCCCGCCCATCGGGTGTGCTCCGACCCCGCCGACCCCTACACCCGCGAACTGGTGGAGGCCGTCCCGGCCCTCCCCGGCGCCTCCGGGGACCGGCCGCTGCCGAGCGCCCCGTGAGTCCGGCACGGCAGCCCCGCAGGAACGGACACGGGAGCAAGAGCGGACACGGGAGCGGAAGCGGGCACGGGAACAAGAACGGGGGCGGGGACGAGATCGGGAACGGGAGCAGGGCCGGAACCGGGAGCGAGTCCGGGAACAGGGCCGGGAACGGGGTCGGGGACA
This sequence comes from Nocardiopsis sp. TNDT3, assembly GCF_003427465.1. NCBI lineage: Bacteria > Bacillati > Actinomycetota > Actinomycetes > Streptosporangiales > Nocardiopsidaceae > Nocardiopsis > Nocardiopsis sp. TNDT3. The sequence continues at coordinate 1,454 of NZ_QPFC01000253.1, forward strand.
GGGCTGGGAGCGGGAACGTCCTGTCCCGGACCACCGCCCGCGGGGCCGCGGCGCTGCGCGACGTGTGCGGCCTGCCCGCGCTGCCCCTGCTGCTGATCGGCTCGCAGTTCGCGTTCAACGTCGGCTTCTTCGCGGTCCTGCCCTACCTCGCCGACCACCTCGGCGGCGCTCTGGGCCTGGCCGGGTGGCTGGTCGGCCTCGTGCTGGGCCTGCGCACGTTCAGCCAGCAGGGTCTGTTCGTGGTGGGCGGCACGCTCACCGACCGGTTCGGTGCGCGCCCGGTGGTGCTGGCGGGCTGCGCGCTGCGCGTGGCCGGGTTCTGCTGGCTCGGCTTCGCGCAGGGCACCGCGTCGGTCATCGCCTCGGTACTGCTCATCGGTTTCGCCGCCGCGCTGTTCTCCCCGGCCGTGGAGACCGAGATCGTGCGCCAGGCCGTGCGGCACGAGCGGAGGACCGGTGAACCCCGCACCCGGATGCTCGCCCTGTTCTCCGTCGCGGGGCAGGCGGGAACCCTCGTCGGACCGCCGCTGGGCGCCCTGCTGCTGCTCGGCGGCTTCCGCGCCGCCTGCCTGGCCGGGGCCGCGGTCTTCGCCGCCGTGCTGGCCGGGCACCTGCGGCTGATGCCCCGCACCGCGCCGGGCGCGCCCGCGTCGGCCGACAGGGGGACGCCGCGCCTGCGGGAGGGACTGCGGCTGCTGCTGGGCAACCGCCGGTTCCTGGCGCTGAGCCTGGCCTACAGCGGCTACCTGCTGGCCTACAACCAGCTCTACCTGGCCCTGCCGGCGGAGGTGGAGCGGGCGACCGGCTCCCAGACGGCGCTGGGCTGGCTGCTGGCCTGGGCGTCGCTGCTCTACATCGTCACGCAGATGCCGATGCTGCGCTGGGCCTCCGCCCGCCTGACGCGGCGCGCGACGCTGGTGTGGGGGCTGGTGCTGATCTGCCTGGGCTTCGCCGGGGCCGCCGCGTCGATGCCGGTCGGCGCGCTGGGCGGGCTCGTGCCCTCCGCGGTGTTCGTCACCGCGCTGACCCTGGGCCAGGTGCTCATCGTGCCCACGGTGCGGGCCTGGATCCCCGACCTGGTCGAGGACCGCCACCTGGGCCTGTTCACGGGGGCGCTGTCCTCGCTGTCGGGGCTGGTGGTGCTCCTGGGCAGTGTGCCCGCGGGGGCGCTGCTGGACCTGGGCGGGCCGCTGCCCTGGCTCCTGCTCGCCCTGGTGCCCCTCGCCGGAGCGGTGCTGGCCCCCGGCCGGGGGCGCCCCTGAACAAGGCACGGCCCCCGGTCCGCCGTGCCGACGGGCGCCCCGGAGCAGGGCGCCGGTCGACACCGCCCTCACCACGGCGCGGTGGTCGCACACGGGTCCACTGCGGGTCACCCCACCCCACCGGCGCGGCCCGCCATGAGCGGGCGTGCCCACCGACGCGGGTGAGGGCTTTCGCCCCATGGACCTTCGCTGCGCACCAGGGAAGGGTAAGCGCTTTCCGGAATGGAGGCAAGGGCGGAGGAACGGGAGGCCATCCTGGTGCGCATGGTGCGCATGGTGCGCGGTGCTCGGCGGTGCATGGTGCCCAACGGCACGCGAAGTCGGCGGTGCATGGTGTCCGGCTGTGTCCTGCGCCCAGTGGCATGCGGAGTCGGCGGTGCTCGGCGGCATGCGGACTCGGCAGTGCGCGTCGCCCCCTTCCAGCGACCGTGCTGCCAGCGCCACCGTGGCTCCGAAAGCATTGCCGGCAGCGAGAACACGCGTGGTGGCGGGCGCGTGGCGCGGAACCGGGGGTGCGCGGCGGGCCCGTGGAGGGGCGCGGAGAGCATGCGGCGGCGGGCCTGTGCGGCGCCGGGCGCGGCCGAAGGGGGCGCCGATGCGGCGGGGTGGTCCACCAGGCGGTCCATGGATGTGAACCATTGACACCCATGTGAACGCGGTGCTAGAAACTGACCATCATAGTCCTTGGATAGCGCTTACCAGACCACTTCGAGCCGTTTCTCCCCTGTGTTCCCACGCACACGTCCGTGTCCGCGTCCCCCCGGACGGCCGGGCGCGGACGCCCCCACCGAAGCCACAGCCGTCACCGGCGCGAGCCGGAAGCCGAAGGGAAACACCACCATGCGCGTACCCCCGGGCCGAGTGCGCCGACACGGCCGCCGCGGCACCGCCCTGTCCGCGATCGCCGCGACCGCGGCGACGGTCCTGCTCGCCTCCGCCTGCTCGGGCTCCGACGACGGCACCGTCGAGCTGCGCTTCTCCTGGTGGGGCTCCAACGAGCGCCAGGCCACCATGCTCCAGGTCATCGAGAACTTCGAGGCGGACAACCCCGACATCCGGATCACGGCGGAGACCACCGACTGGTCCGCCTACTGGGACCGCCTGGCCACCACCACCGCGGCCAACGACTCCCCGGACGTCCTCATGCAGGAGGAGCGCTACCTGCGCGAGTACGCCGACCGCGGCGCCCTGCTCGACCTGAGCGAGGCCGAGGGCCTGGACCTGTCGCTGATCGACCCGCTGGTCGCCGAGAGCGGCCAGCTGGACGGGCAGACCTTCGGCGCGGCCAGCGGCGTCAACGCCTACTCCATCCACGCCGACCCCGAGGCCTTCGCCGCCGCGGGGGTGGAGATGCCCGACGACGACACCTGGACCTGGGCGGACTACGTGGAGATCGCCGGGCAGATCAGCGAGGGCACCGGCGGCGAGATCGCCGGCGCCCAGAGCATGAGCTACAACGAGGCCGGTTTCCAGGTCTTCGCCCGCCAGCACGGGGAGGCGCTCTACAACGAGGACGGCAGCCTCGGCTTCTCCCAGGAGACCCTGGAGGCCTGGTACGAGATCACCCAGGACCTGCTGGAGAACGGCGGCCAGCCCAGCGCGGCCCGGAGCGTGGAGATCCAGGCGGGCGGCATCGACCAGTCGGTCGTGGCCACCGGCGAGGGCGCCATGGCGCACTTCTGGAGCAACCAGCTCGGCAACGTGGTCGAGGCCTCCGGGCGCGAGATCCAGCTCCTGCGCTACCCCGGCGAGACCGAGTTCGACCGAACCGGCCTGTTCTTCAAACCGGCCATGTTCTACTCGATCTCCGCGGGCTCCGAGCACCCCGCGGAGGCGGTCCGCTTCGTCGACTACATGCTCAACGACCCGGCGGCGTCCGAGCTGCTCCTGGCCGACCTGGGCCTGCCCGCCAACACCGAGGTCCGCGAGGCCATCCTCGACGACCTGCCCGAGTCCGACGCCCGGATGGCCGAGTTCATGAGCGAGATCGAGGGCACGATCGTGGACGGCAACCCGCCCGCGCCGATCGGCGCCGGTCAGGTCGTGGACATCAGCAGCCGCGTCAGCGACGGGCTCGCCTTCGGCGACCTCACCCCGGCCGAGGCCGCCGAACAGTTCATGACCGAGGTCGAGGCGGCCATCGAGACCTCCTGAGCCGCCCGGCGCGGCCTCCGGTGCGGGCGGGCGCCGCGCACGCCCGCACGTGTACTCCCGCGCACGCACACACCCGCACACGAGCACGAGCACGAGAAAAGGACGCCCATGACCCCGCACGCCGGAGCGGCCACGCAGGACCGCATCACCAGCGTCACGATCTCCTCGGTCACCCTTCCCCTCAACACGCCCATCAGCGACGCCAAGGTCCTCACCGGGCGCCAGCGGCCGATGACCGAGGTCGCGATGCTCTTCGCCGAGATCACCACCGAGGCCGGGCACGAGGGCGTCGGGTTCGGCTACTCCAAGCGGGCGGGCGGCCCGGGGCAGTTCGCCCACGCCCGGGAGGTGGCCTCCGTCCTGCTGGGGGAGGACCCCAGCGACACGGGCAAGATCTGGGACAAGCTCGTCTGGGCGGGCGCCTCGGTGGGCCGCAGCGGGCTGGCCACCCAGGCGATCGCGCCCTTCGACATCGCCCTGTGGGACCTCAAGGCCAAGCGGGCGGGCCTGCCGCTGGCCAAGCTCCTCGGCAGCTACCGCGACTCGGTGCGCTGCTACAACACCTCGGGCGGCTTCCTCCACGCCCCCGTCGAGGAGGTCATGGAGAGGTCGGCCGCGGCGGTGGCCGACGGTATCGGCGGCATCAAGCTCAAGGTCGGCCACCCCGACAGCGCCACGGACCTGGCCCGGGTCGCGGCGGTGCGCGAACACCTGGGCGACGGCGTGCCGCTGATGGTGGACGCCAACCAGCAGTGGTCGCGGGCCGACGCCCAGCGCATGTGCCGGGCCTTCGAGGAGTTCGGGCTGGTCTGGATCGAGGAGCCGCTGGACGCCTACGACTTCGAGGGCCACGGGCGCCTGGCCGCGACCTTCGACACCTCCATCGCCACCGGGGAGATGCTCACCAGCGTCGCCGAGCACGCCGAGCTGATCCGCCACGGGGGCGCGGACATCATCCAGCCCGACGCGCCCCGGATCGGCGGCATCACGCAGTTCCTCCAGGTCATGGCGATGGCCGACCGGCGCCACCTCCAGCTGGCCCCGCACTTCGCGATGGAGGTCCACATCCACCTGGCCGCCGCCTACCGGCACGAGCCGTGGGTGGAGCACTTCGAGTGGCTCGACCCCCTCTTCAACGAGCACCTGGAGATCTCGGGCGGGCGCATGCACCTCTCCGACCGGCCCGGCCTGGGAGTGACCCTGAGCGACCGGGCGCGCGCGTGGACGGTCGACACCCACCGGGTCAAGGCCTGACCGCAGCGGTGTCCGGGCCGGGGCTGGTTCCGGCCCGGGCACCGGTCCGCGGGCGCCGGTCCGGTGGCGTGAGGGCCGGGAACAGTTCGACCGCCGCCGAAGTGTCGGCCTCCTAGAGTCCCGGTCATGACCACCGACCAGCGAACGGCCCCGGGGCACGCCGCCGCGCCCCTCGCCCACCGCACCATCCGACCGCGCATCCTCTACTTCGGCACCCCCGTGGTGCTGCTCTCCACCGTCAACGAGGACGGCACCCCCAATCTCGCTCCGATCTCCTCGGCCTGGGCCCTGGGGTACCTGCTGGTACTGGGGCTGGGGGCCACCGGGCAGACCGCGCGCAACCTGGCCGAGCGCCCCGAACTCGTGGCCAGCTTCCCCGCCGCCGAGGACTGGGCCAGTGTCGAGCGGCTGGCCCCGCTCACCGGGCGCTCGCCCGTGCCCCCGGGCAAGCCGCCGGGCTGCCGCTTCGAGGCCGACAAGTTCGCCGCCGCGGGCCTGACCCCGCAGGGGTCGCAGCGGGTCGCGCCGCCCCGCGTGGCCGAGTGCCCGTTGCAGCTGGAGGCCCGGGCGGTGCGCGTGGACGCCGACGCCTCGGGCGACTTCACCGTGGTCCAGGCCGAGGTGCTGCGGGTGCACGCGGACGAGCGCCTGGTGGTGCCCGGCACCGACCACGTCGATCCCGCGCGCTGGAACCCGATGATCTACAACTTCCGCCACTACTTCGGGCTGGGGCGCCAGCACGGGCACTCCCACCGCTCCGAGACGCCCGGCTCCTGACGGCCGCGGACATGTCGGCGCCCCGCCCCGCCTCCTTCCCCGCTGACGGTGCGTGGCAGGGGAGGAGACGAAGCCGCACCGATGGACTGAGGACGGTACCCCTCGGGGGGCGGTGCCGTCGGCCGGCCCGGGCCGCGGCCGGGCCCGCGCTCAGTCCAGGTCGGACATGTCGAGCACGAAGCGGTAGCGGACGTCGTTGCGTTCCAGGCGTTCGAGCGCCGTGTTCACCTGGGACGACGGCAGCAGCTCGATGTCGGCGGTGATGCCGTGTTCGGCGCAGAAGTCGAGCATGGCGGCGGTGGACGGGCGTCCGCCGCTGCCCGCGGAGCTGAGACTCTTGCGGCCGATGAGCAGGTCGGTGGTGTCGACGGTGACCGGGCCGAGGTGGCCGAGGTGGCTGAGGGTGCCGTCCATGGCGACCGTGCCCAGGTAGGGGGCCAGGTCGTGGGGAGCGGAGACGGTGTCGATGACCACGTCGAACCTGTTCCGGGCGGCTTCCATCTGCCCGGCGTCGGTGGAGACGACGAACCCGTCGGCGCCGAGGCCGTGTGCCTCCTCCGCCTTGTCCGGGCTGCGGCTGATGACGGAGGTCGTGGCGCCGAGCGCGACGGCCAGTTTGACGGCGAGGTGGCCCAGGCCGCCCAACCCGGCCACGGCGACCGTGCTGCCCGGGCCCACCCCGAGGGCCCGCAGAGGTTCCCAGACGGTGACCCCGGCGCAGAGCAGGGGCGCCGCCGCGGCCGGGTCGAGGCCCGCGGGCAGCCGGTGGGCGAACCCCTCGCTGACGAGGTACTCGCGGGAGTAGCCGCCCAGGGTGGTCGTCCCGTCCCGCCGGTCGCTGCCGCCGTAGGTCAGGGTCGGGAACTCGCGGCAGAAGTTCTCCTGACCGACCCGGCACATGGGACACGTCCCGCACGAGTCGACGATGTTGCCGACGGCCACGGGATCGCCCGGAGCGAAACCGGTGACCGCGCCGCCGACCTCGGTCACCGTGCCCGTGAACTCGTGCCCCGGCACCAGGACTCCGTCCGCGTCGCTGCCGTGCGCGCGCAGGGCGTGCAGGTCGCTGAAGCAGACACCGCAGTAGTCCACCCGTACCGCGACGTCGTCCGGGCGCAGGTCCCGGCGCTGGAGGGACGTGCGTCGCAGGGCGCGCGTCGCGGGGTCCGCCTGCCAGCCGGTGGTGGTGCGCATCTCTCTCCTTAAACAGACTGTTCGGTTTATTTGAGTCTAGGCAGGCTTAACCGGTTTCGCAAACAAACCGGTCGGTCTGCTAACGTGGGGGGTATGCCTGAGCAGCCGATGCCCGACCAGCCGTCGAGCGCGCGCGGAGCCGCGACCTACCAGCGGATCATCGACGCCGCCACGCGGGAGTTCGCCCGGCACGGCATCGCCGGGGCCCGCGTCGAGCGGATCACCGCCGCCGCGCGGACCAACAAGGCGCAGCTCTACGGCTACTTCGGCAACAAGGAACGGCTCTTCGACGCGATCTTCTTCGCCTCGCTGGAGCGCATCACCAACGTCGCCCCCATCGACGCCGACGACCTGGCCGACTGGGCCGTGCGCCTCTACGACGAGTACCTCGCGCGCCCCGACCTCATCCGCCTCGCCACCTGGGCCCGTCTGGAGCGGCGCCCGGAAGGACACCTCGTCGCGGAGCACGAGCGCCACGACGACCACAAGCTCCGCGCGATCGCCGAGGCCCAGGCCGCCGGGCGCGTCAGGCGGGGCGACCCCTTCGACGTGATGGCCGTGGTCATCGCCATGTCGATGGCCTGGTCGCCGGTGAGCAACGTCTACGCCGCCACCGCGGCGGAGCCCCCGGACGTGCACGACCAGCGGCGGGCCCTGCTGAGGGACTGCGTCCGT
>NZ_QPFC01000254.1:0-7305 GCF_003427465.1 Nocardiopsis sp. TNDT3
CGTCGGGGGTGGCGCACATCGTCGTGGACGGCGGGGGCGGCAACTCGATCATCGTCGTGCCCGGGGCCAACGGCGAGGTCACCGGCGTGGCCGCGGGCGACCCCGGGATCATCGGGGGCAGCGCCGCCCTGCTGCTCCAGCTCGAACTGCCCGTGGAGGCGGTGGTCTCGGCCGCGCGCACCGGCCGCGAGCTGGGCGTCCCGGTCTACCTGACCCCGGCTCCCGCACGCGAACTGCCCGCCGAACTCCTGGAGTCGGTGGACGTCCTGGTGCCCAACCAGCACGAGGCGGCCGCGATCACCGGCCGCGCCGAGCCGCGAGAGGCGCTGGCCGCGCTGCTGGAACTGGTTCCGGAGGTGCTGCTGACCCTGGGCGAGGACGGCTCGCTCCACGGCCGCAGAGGGGGCGAGCCGCTGCACGTTCCCGCGCGCCGGGTGGAGGCGGTGGACACCACGGCGGCCGGGGACGTCTTCTGCGGGTCGTTCGCGGTCGCCCGCGCGGAGGGCCGCACGCCCGAGGAGGCCATGCGGTTCGCCGCCGCGGCGGCCGCGCTCTCGGTCCAGCGGCACGGCGCCAGTTCGTCGATGGCCTCCCGGGACGAGGTCGAGGCGCTGCTGGGCGGCTGAGCCCGCCGCCGCCCCTCCCCGGCTCCCGCGGGCCCCGGCCGTTCGGGCGCGCTCCTCAGGGCGCGTGCCCGATCTGGCGGAGGAAGGGGGCGGGGTCCTGGTTCTGGAGGCGCACCTCCAGCACGATGTCCACCGTGTCGCCGACCATGCGGCCTCCCCAGGGCACCGGCCCGCCGTCGCCCACGCCGAAGTCCGAGAGGCGGATCCGGGTCGTGGCGGAGAAGAAGTGGCCGTGGATGTCCTCGGGGGAGGCGTAGTCGGGGGCCTCGCCCACCCACTGGGCGTCCAGCACGGTGGGCACGGACGTGCCGTGGATGGTCAGGTCGCCGTGCAGGCGGAAGGCGTGGGGGTTGCGTCCGCCCGGTTCCAGCCCGGTGGAGGCGAAGCGCAGCTCGGGGTGGTGGTCCACGTCCAGGAAGTCGGGGGAGCGCAGGTGGGCGTCGCGCGCGCCCACGCCGGTGTTGACGCTGGCGGCGTCGAGGACGACCTCCACCGCGGACCGTTCGGGCTCCTCGGCGACGGCGACGCGGCCCCAGGCCTGGCCGAACGTGCCCTGGACCCGTCCGAAGCGCAGGTAGTGGGCGACGAAGATCAGGCTGGAGTGCAGGGGATCGAGGTACCAGGTGCCGGGTCCGGGACCGACCTGCGCGGAGGCGGTTGTCATTACCGATTTCTCCCTTTTGTCTTATCTGGGGCTTTTGTCCACATACTTTAGGTCTGACGCCCCGACGGAGAACGGAGTTCCGGCCCGGCCGGAGGCGAGATCTTCGACTCGGTGGCCGCGCACGCGTTGGAACCGCCTCTGACGAGGCGATTCGTGCCGTGTGAGATCTCCCGGAGGGTCCTGGGCGGCCGGAACCGGTCAGCCGTGCGTTTCCGGGTGGACACGGCACGCGAAGGACCGCGCGCCCACGGGCGCCGGCGCGCACACGAAGGAGGCCGGGGCGCTGCCGCCCCGGCCTCCTCCCACACACGCGTCCGGTGGACCCGCGCGGGCTCCGCTACATGTGCTCGGGAGCCTCCACGCCCAGCAGGTCCAGACCCTGGACCAGGACCCGGAACGCCACCGCGACCAGCGCCAGGCGCGACTCGCGCTCGGCCTCGTTCGGAGCGGTCAGCACCGGGCAGTGCTCGTAGAAGGCCGTCAGGGACTGCGCCAGCTCGAACAGGTACGTGGACAGCCGGTGCGGCTGGAGCAGGTCGCCGACCTGCGCCACCACCGCGCCGAACTCCAGCAGCTTGAGCGCCAGGTCGCGCTCGGCGCCCTCGGAGACGCTGATGTCCCCCCTGGCCTGCGACAGCTCCAGGCCGCCCTTGCGGAAGATGGACCGGATCCGGGCCTGGGCGTACTGCAGGTACGGGCCGGTGTTGCCGGTCAGGGCCAGCATCCTGTCGAAGTCGAAGGTGTACTCGGTGTCGTGCGCGACCGACAGGTCGGCGTACTTGACCGCGCCGATGCCCACCTGGCGGGCGATCTCGGCCTGGCCCTCGGCGTCCAGATCGGGGCGGTTCTGCGCGACCACCGCGGCGGCGCGCTCGATCGCCTCGTCCAGCAGCGCCATGAGGCGCACCGGGGCGCCGCTGCGGGTGCGCAGGATCTTGCCGTCGCTGCCCAGCACGTTGCCGATCTGCACGTGGACGGTCTCCACGCCCTCCGGCAGCCATCCGGCCTCGCGGGCGGTGGCCCACACCATCTTGAAGTGCATGGCCTGCGGTGCGCCGACCACGTACAGGATGCGGTCGGCCTTGAGGTCGTCCACGCGGTGGCGGACGGTGGCCAGGTCGGTGGTGGCGTAGCCGTAGCCGCCGTCGCTCTTGCGCACGATCAGCGGGACGGGCTTGTCCTCGCGGCCGGTGAAGCCCTCCAGGAACACGCACAGGGCGCCGTCGCTGATCTCGGCGATGCCCTTGGCCTCCAGCTCCTCGCACACGTCGGCGAGCGCGGCGTTGTAGCTGCTCTCCCCGGCCAGGTCCTCGTCGGTGAGGGTCACGCCGAGCTTGGCGTACACCTTGTTGAAGTAGACCTTGGAGAGGCCGACGAGCTTGCGCCACAGGCGCAGCGTCTCCTCGTCGCCGCTCTGGAGGGAGACCACGCGGCGGCGGGCGCGCGCGGCGAAGTCGTCGGGGCCGGGGCCCGACGAGTCGAACTTGGTCCGGGCCGCCTGGTAGAAGGCGTTGGGGTCGGTGGTGACCAGGTCCGCCTCGGGGGAGTCCTCGCCCACCTCCAGCAGGTGCTCGATGAGCATGCCGAAGGGGGTGCCCCAGTCGCCGATGTGGTTCTGGCGGATGACGTTGTGGCCCAGGAACTCCAGGGTGCGCGCGAGCGCGTCGCCGACCACGGTGGTGCGCAGGTGCCCGACGTGCATCTCCTTGGCCACGTTGGGCGCGGAGTAGTCCAGCGGGATGTTCTGGCGCTCCTGCTCGGGGACGCCCAGCCGCGGGTCGTCCAGGAGCCGGCGGGTCTGCCCGGCGATCCAGTCCTCGCGCAGCGTCAGGTTGATGAAGCCCGGCCCGCTGACCTCGACGTCGCGGCAGACGTCGGCCACGTCCAGGTGCTCCATGATCGCCGCGGACACCTCACGCGGCTTTCGGCCCAGTCGCTTGGCGAGCGCGAGCGCGGCGTTCGCCTGGTAGTCGGCGAACTGGGACGGGCGGATGACGGGGTCGGTGTCGGCGAACTCGGGGCCGAAGGCGGCGCCGAGGGCGGACTGGACCCGTCGCGAGAGTACTTCCTGCGGGTCGGCCATGCCCCAAGCGTACCGACCGGAGCCGCCCCTCCCGGCCCGTACGGGCCGGAGCGGGCGGTTGTCCACAGGCCCCCGGAAGGGCTGGGCGCGGTGCGTCGGCCGGAAATAACCTGGATACAAGGGGGTCCCCAGGCGCCGTCCGCTTCGCGCTGCCCGCCTACCGGCGCCCCGTCCCGGGCCGCCGTCAGCGCTCCTCGGGCTTCCCCTCGCCCTGTCAGCGCTCCTCGGTCTGCTCCGCGCCCCGCTGCCCCGGCGCCTCGGACTGGGCCAGGCGGTGCAGCCAGTTCGGCGGGCGGCTGTGCACCCGGCGGCGGATCTGCTCCCCGATGCGGCCGCCCGCCAGGTCGTTGGCCAGCTGGCAGGCGCGGGCCACGCCCTTGGCCCGGCTGTCGCCGTGCGCGATCACCACGGTCCCGTTCAGGCCCAGCAGCGCGGCGCCGCCGTAGGTCTCGCTGTCCAGCCGCTCGCGCAGGCTCCGCAGCGCCCTGCGCTGCAACAGCGCGCCCGCCTTGGCCGCGGTCGAGGAGGTCAGCGCCGCGTGCACGGCCTCCATCGCGAACGCGGCCGTGCCCTCCACCGACTTCAGCGCCACGTTGCCGGTGTGGCCGTCGGTCACCACCACGTCCACCTTGCGCGCGAGCAGGTCGTGGCCCTCGATGTTGCCCCGGAAGTCCATCGCCGGGGGCCCCTCCGCGGTGGCCGCCAGCAGCTCCGTCGCCCGGCGCACCAGCTTGTTGCCCTTGCCCGGCTCCGAGCCGATGGTGAGCACGCCCACCCTGGGCCTGCGCACCCCGAACGCGGTCTGGGCGTACGCGCAGCCCAGGTGCGCGAACTGCACCAGCATCTCGGGCTTGGCGTCGGCGTTGGCCCCGGCGTCCACCATGATCGTGGGCGTCTCGCCGGTGGGAAGGGTCACAGCCAGCGCCGGGCGCAGCACCCCGGGCTGGGTGCGCAGCCGCACGGTGGAGGTGGCCACGATCCCGCCGGTGGAACCGGCCGAGACCAGGGCGTCGGCGTCGCCCCGGCGGATCAGGCGGCAGGAGACGGCCGCGCTGGAGCGGGGCCGCCGCCAGCTGGCCAGGGCGCCCTCGTGCATGGCCAGGTTGTCCTCGGCGTGCACGATGGGGATGTCGCGCAGCGCGCCCTCCTCGGCGAGCAGCGCGGCGATCTCGCTGCGCCGCCCCACCAGCAGGACGCGCAGGCCGAGTTCGCGGACGGCCAGCACGGCCCCCCGCACGATCTCGGCGGGCGCGTTGTCGCCGCCCATCGCGTCCACGGCGATGATCGGCGGGGAGGAGCGCCGCGCGACGGAGGCCTCCGCGTCGGGTGTACCAGTCAACTGTTCCCTCACGGGTGTGGTGGGCGGACGCGGTGACACGGTATCTGGTCGCGCCGTGGCGGCGCCGTCGGGCACTTTCGTCTACTCATGCGAGGATACTTCCCGTATGTCCAGGTCAGGACTGGACTTCCCGCATGATGGATAAAAGTCCCCAAACGGGGTATATCCGCTCGCTGCCCCGGGGTGTGATCACCCTCCGGCGGCACGCGACAACCACATCGAACACCTTCCCGGTGGTCCGCCGGTGCGCACGCGCACCGGAACCGCCGGCTCAGGGCTGCCCGCACCAACCCGCCGGGCACCCTGCTCACCCGCAGAGAGGAGAGGCGTGAGCGTTACGCCAGACGTGGCAACTTCCCCGTCCGCCGGACGTCGGTTTCGTGCCTACACCACGAAACACCTCGACGAGCTCACCACGCGAGCCGGGCTCGCCGCCGACGAGCGGCTCGCGGTGCAGGCGGTGGCCACCGTGCTGCCGTTCCGGGTCAACAGCTACGTCGTCGACGAGCTGATCGACTGGGACGCGGCTCCCGACGATCCGATCTACCGCCTGGTCTTCCCGCAGGCGGACATGCTGCCCCAGGACGACGTGTCCCGGATCGCCGACCTGCTGCGCTCTGGCGCCCAGCGCAAGGAGCTGAACGAGGCCGCCAACCAGATCCGCGCACGCCTGAACCCGCACCCCGCGGGCCAGATGGACCTCAACGTGCCCAAGCTGGCCAACGAGGAGCCCATCCCCGGCGTCCAGCACAAGTACAAGGAGACCGTGCTCTTCTTCCCCAAGCAGGGGCAGACCTGTCACGCGTACTGCACGTACTGCTTCCGCTGGGCCCAGTTCGTCGGCGACGCCGACCTGAAGTTCGCCTCCAGCGAGATCGACCAGCTCGTCGACTACGTCCGCTCGCACCCCGAGGTCACCAGCGTCCTGTTCACCGGCGGCGACCCGATGATCATGGGCGAGGGGGTCATCTCCAAGTACATCGAGCCGCTGCTGGAGATCGAGCACCTGGAGGCCATCCGCATCGGCACGAAGGCGCTGGCCTACTGGCCGCAGCGCTTCGTCACCGACCCGGACGCCGACGACACCCTGCGCCTGTTCGAGAAGGTCGTGGCCTCGGGCAAGAACCTCGCGTTCATGGCCCACTTCTCCCACCCCAACGAGATGCGGCCCGAGCTGGTCCAGGAGGCGGTGCGCCGCATCCGCGCGACCGGCGCCGTCATCCGCACGCAGGCGCCGCTGATCCGCACGATCAACGACGACTCCGCCGTGTGGGAGAGCATGTGGCGCACCCACCTGCGGCACGGCATGGTCCCGTACTACATGTTCGTCGAGCGTGACACGGGTCCGCAGGACTACTTCGCGGTGCCGCTGGCGGAGGCCTACGAGATCTTCCGCGGCGCCTACAAGAGCGTCTCGGGACTGGCCCGCACGGTGCGCGGCCCGTCGATGTCGGCGACCCCGGGCAAGGTCTGCGTGGACGGCGTCACCGAAGTGGCGGGCCAGAAGGTCTTCGTCCTGCACTTCATCCAGGCGCGCGACCCCGAACTGGTCGGCAGGCCCTTCTTCGCCGAGTACGACGAGAAGGCCGCGTGGCTGTTCGACCTCAAGCCCGCCCTGGGCGCGACCCACCTGCCGTGGGAGCAGTCCCCGGTCGGCGCTCCCGGCGGCCTGGTCGACCCCACCCGCCTGTAGCCACGAACCGGCGCCGCGCGTCCCCGGCCCCGGGGCCGGGGGAGGGGCGGACGGCGGTCCCGTCCCAGGGGAATTGGAGCGTCCCTGGGGCGGGTCCCGTCCGCCGCGCGCAACCCCGGACACGAAGACGGAGCCCGGCACCGCGGTGGTGCCGGGCTCCGCTCGCGTCCGCGTCGTGGACGGAGTGCGGGCCGCCGGACGGGTTCGGGTGGTCGCGGCGGCCCTCGACGCGGACCCTTTCCGGGATGGTCTGAGGGGCGGGGGAGTCGGGTCAGCTCAGGAGGGCGTCGAAGTCTCCGGTCTTGGCGCCGCGCACGAAGGCCTCGATCTCGGCGGGGGTGTAGACGAGCGCCGGTCCCTGGGGGTCGCGCGAGTTGCGCACGGCGATGTCCCCGTCCGGCAGCGCCGCGACCTCGACGCAGTTCCCGTCCGGGTTGCTCCAGCTGCTCTTGGTCCAGACGACCTTCGGCAGACGGCTGGCGGGAACGCCGTTGTAGATCGGATGCATCTCAACCTCCTGGAACGTGGGGGACGCGTGAGCGGGGTGTGTCCACACGCGGCGGTCCAGTCCGCCGCGCCCGTTGTGTCGAACCCCCGGCCCCCACCGGGAAGACGACCCCCGGGCATGGGTGGCCCTGTCCCCCGTTGGGCTGTTTCATCCCCGGTGCGAGCCAAAGCGTAGCTTATGCACGTGCATTCGTACTTACGGCGGTAAGTACTTATGCAAGCGCGTCGGGCGGTTCGGAGACAGAACCGCACGTCACGCCTAACGCGTCGGGGGAAGCGGGGGGTTCGGCCCGCGCGGATCGTTGTCCGGTCGTGGCCGAAGGCGACCATCGGGGGACCGGTTTCGTGTGCGCAAAGCGAACGCCCGGGCGCGGAGGGCGACCAGGCGTGGGG
>NZ_QPFC01000255.1:0-8977 GCF_003427465.1 Nocardiopsis sp. TNDT3
TGCCCCGTCTCCGACCAGTCCCGCGGGTCGGAGACGGGGCAACCGGCTCCAACGGCGGTGTCGTTCAGATGTTGTTTTGCGTGTGTTTGTCGCAGGGCCGCGGATGCGTGTTCTTCTCGGGGTGCCGTGAGGCTGATGTCCGGAAGCTCCGCCGGTCCACAGTCACAGAAGGGGCACGGGGGTTGTTACGACAGGCGACTTCTCTATAAGCTCACGCAAGGACAGATAAAACCCAACCAATACCACGTGGTTTCGGTCAGTCCTCGGGCTCCGCCCCGCGCGACTCGGGTCACGCCGACCCGCGGCGGACCGAACCCGGGCGAGGGGGTCCCCTCCTCCGCCCGTTCCGCTCAACGGCCTCCGCGTCCGGTCCCGTGACCTCCCGGCGCAGGAGACCGCCCCCGCCCCTCGTCGGAAGGGAAAGGGCCCGTTCACCGGGTCGGTTCCGCCATGCTGCACCACCCCTCCCCTTCCCCGGCAGTGGAGAACGCACCGATGACGACAGCCGTGAGAAGAACCGGCGCCGTCCCGCGCGCGGCCGCGATCGCGGGATGCTGTGCGGTCCTCGCCCTGGCGGCGGGCTGCTCATCCTCCGAAAGCGGGGTCTCCGAGGGCGCGGTCTCCGGGGCGGAGGCCGCACCGAGTTCCCCGGCCGCCCCGTCCGGCGACGAGGAGGCCGCGGCGCTCGCCGCCTACACCGGCATGT
Source organism: Nocardiopsis sp. TNDT3 (assembly GCF_003427465.1). Taxonomy (NCBI): domain Bacteria; kingdom Bacillati; phylum Actinomycetota; class Actinomycetes; order Streptosporangiales; family Nocardiopsidaceae; genus Nocardiopsis; species Nocardiopsis sp. TNDT3. Next base: position 707 of record NZ_QPFC01000255.1, read on the forward strand.
GGGACACGGTCGTGGCCGCCTCCCACGAGGGCGGCGAGGTTCCCCCCGAACTCCGGGACTACGCCGTGGGCGGCGCCTACGCCCTCATGAGCGCGGCCCTGGAGGGGGCCCGTACCGCCGGTGCCCAGGTCACCGGCGAACCCGTCCTCGACCCCGTCGCCGCGGTCGAGGGACCCGACAGCGCGACGGTCGACGACTGCCTCGACGACTCCGGCTGGAACCTCGGCATGGGCGCCTCCTCCGGGCAGGGCCCGCGCCTCGTCGAGGCCACACTCATTCACGACGGACTCGCCTGGCGCGTGTCCGACCTCAGGATCTGGGAAGCGGGATCATGCTGAGACTCGTACGACCCACGGCCACGGCCGCGGTACTGACCCTGCTGGCGGCCGGAGCCGCCACCGCCCCCGCGCACGCCGACGACGGCTCCTTCCTCGGGCAGATCGAGTGCGGCAGCTCGGGCGGGAACGGCTGCTCCATCCTGCTGCGCTGGTGGCAGAGCCAGGCGGGCCAGCAGGGCTCCGGCGGTTCGGGCGGCTCGGGGGGCTCCGGCGGCTCCGGAGCCCAGGACGACCCCTACGCCCACGTCGACTGGGACGCGATCGACTGGTCCCAGGTGGACTGGAGCGCCATCGACTGGGAGTCCATCGACTACGAGCAGGACGGGGAGGAGGGGCAGGAGGGCACCGACATGGTCACCGCCCTCCAGGAGGCCATGGCCTCCTTCGAACTGCCCCCGCCCCGGATCGAGACCTCCCCGGGCAGCGACTCCCTGGTCCTGGTCAACACCCCCGTGTGGCTGTGGGTGGAGTCCCAGGACTGGGAGGCCACCGAGGCCTCCGCCGAGCTCCAGGACTCCTCCTTCACGGTCAGCGCCAGCCCCGTCTCCACCGTCTGGACGCTGGGCGACGGCACGCAGATCAGCTGCGAGGGCCCCGGGACGCCCTTCGACCCGGCCGTGCACGACCCCGAGTCGGCCTCCCCCGACTGCGGGCACGTCTACACCCTGCCCTCCGACGGCCAGCCCGGCGGCGCCTACCCCGTCACCGTCCAGGTCGGATGGAACGTGGGCTGGGAGATCACCGAGGGCGAGTTCGCCGAGGGCGCGACGGGCGAGTTCGACCCGCTCACCACGACCTCGCAGGTCGAACTCCAGGTGGCCGAATCCCAGGGCCTGGTCACCGGCACCGGCAACCGCTAACACCGAAAGAAGACGACAGACGTGGTGGACACGAAGACGGCACCGGCCCCCGCGGCCTCCCCGCGGCAGGGGGAGACCCCTCCGGTGCGGCTCCTGGGCAGCGGACCCCGCCGCTGGCGGTGGCTGGTCCTGGCCCTGGGCATGATGACCGCGGGCGGCCTGACCGGTGTTGTGGCCCTTGAGCAGATGGACGACCGGCAGGGCGTGCTCGTCGCCGACACCGACCTGCCCGCGGGCCACGTGGTGACCGCGGAGGACCTGCGGGTCGCGCGGATCTCCGTCGCCGACGGGGTCTCCTTCGTCGGCGCCGACCGCCTGGAGGCGACCGTCGGCCAGACCCTCACCGTGCCCGTCACCGAGGGCGGCCTCCTCCCCGAGGCCGCCCTGGGCACCGAGGCCGCCTTCCCCGAGCGGGACCGCGCCGTGCTCGGCGTGGCCCTGCGCGTGGGCCGCTTCCCCGCCTCGATCGGCCCCGGCGCCGCGGTCTCCGTGGTGGTCCACCCCGAGGAGGGCGCCACGGGCGGCGGCGTCGAGGCCTACCGCGCGCTCGTGCGCGACGTCCAGCCCTCCGCCGCCGAGGACGGCTCGGTGGAACTCGAACTCGTCGCGTCCTCCGCCGACGCCGCCGCCATCGCCTCGGCCGCCGCCGTCGAGCGGGTCAGCGTCGTCCAGGTCAACCCGCGGGGAGGCGCGTGATGCCCCGGACCGTGGCGCTCTTCTCCCTGGGCGGAGCACCCGGCGTCACCTGCGCGGCCATGGCACTGGCCGCAGTCTGGCCAGGCGAGGCCGGAGCCGTCCTGGTGGAGACCGACGCCTCCGGCGGCGACGTCGCCACCTGGCGCCGCCTCCAGCCGGACCCCGGCCTGACCGGCCTGGCCGCCGCCGCCCGGCACGGCGGGGCCTCCGCCGACCTGGCCGCGCACACCCAGATCCTCCCCGGAGGGCTGTCGGTGTGCCACGCGCCCGTCACCGCCGACCGCGCCGAGGGCGCCGTGCGCCTGCTCGCCCAGAACCCCGGCGTGCTCGTCTCCGCAGACGGGCCCGCGGTCGTCCTGGACCTGGGCCGCCTGACCCCCGGCGCGTCCGCCGCCGCACTGGCCACGTGGGCCGACGAGGCACTGCTGCTCGTCGCCGACGACCTGGCGCAGCTGCGCCGGGCCAAGGAGGCCTCCGAGGCCCTGACCCGCAGCCTGCCGCGCCTGCGCACCGTCGTCGTCGGCGGCTCCGGCAACGTCCGCGAGATCGAGGGCGCGCTGGGCCCGGGCGTGTGGGGGCGGCTCCCCGACGACGCGCGCTCCGCGGCCTTCCTGCGCGGGGAGGCCAACCCGCGCAAGCCGCAGCGCAGGCCCCTGCTGAAGGCGGCGGCGCGTCTGGCGAAGGACCTCGCCGAGGGCGTCCGCCCCGCTGAGCCGGCCGACGGCGGCGGAGCCCCGGCGCCCGCGCCCGAGGCGACGGGGGTCCACGCATGAGCAGCGGACACGACGCCGGATACGACATCACCGACGGCTACTTCCTGGACACCGACCGGGCCCGCACCGTGGCCGACCGCGTGGAGCGGACCGTCACCGAGGCCACCCGGCGGCTCAGCGAGGAGACCCGCGGCCAACCCGAGGACACGCCCGAGGAGTACCGCGCCCGCGCCGAACGCGTCATCGCCCAGATCCTCGACGAGGACGCGAGCCGCGCCCTGTCCGAGGGCAGGCAGGTGCTCGACGCCACGACCGAGGCCTCCGTCGCCGCTGGCGCCCTGGCCCGGGTGTGCGGGCTCGGCCCCCTCCAGCCGCTCCTGGACGATCCCGGGATCGAGAACATCAACATCAACGGCGTGCACGTGTGGGTGCGCCGCGCCGACGGAAGCCGCGAGCGGCACGACTCCCTCTTCGACGACCCCGACGAGGTCGTCGCCCTGGTCCGGCGCCTGGCGTCGGAGTCCGCCACGGGGGAGCGCCGCTTCGACCCGGGCGCGCCCATCCTCGACATGCAGCTGCCCGGCGGCGAGCGCCTCAACGCGGTCATGGAGGTCGCCCGGCAGCCCTCGGTGTCCATCCGCCGCCACCGCTACGGCCGCACCACCCTCGAACAGCTCCACGGACTGGGCACGATCGACGACACCCTGGTCGCCCTGCTGCGCGCGGGGGTGCGCTCCCGCCGCAACATGGTCATCACCGGCGGCACCGGCGCGGGCAAGACCACCCTGCTGCGGGCCCTGGCCGCCGAGATCCCCGTGGACGAACGCCTCGTCACCATCGAGGACGTCTTCGAACTCGGGCTGGACCGCGACCGCGACGCCCACCCCGACTGCGTCGCCCTCCAGGCCCGACCGGCCAACGTCGAGGGCGTCGGCGAGATCACCATCGCCGACCTGGTGCGCACGGCCCTGCGCATGTCGCCGGACCGGGTCATCGTCGGTGAGACGCGCGGCCACGAGACCGTCCCGCTGCTCAACGCCATGAGCCAGGGCAACGACGGCAGCCTCACCACCCTGCACGCCGCCAACTCCGCGGGCGCCTTCACCAAGCTGGGCGCCTACGCCGCCCAGTCCGCCGAGCGCCTGCCCCTGGACGCCACCGCGTCCCTGGTGGCCGCCGCCGTGCACCTGGTCGTGCACGTGTCGGCGCTGCCCACGGGCGGGCGCATGGTCACGAGCGTGCGCGAGGTGGTGGGGGCCGAGGGGCAGAACGTGGTCTCCAACGAGATCTACCGGCGCGACCGCAACGGGCCCCTGCCCGCGGCGCCGCCCAGCCCCAACACGCTCGACGCCCTGGCCGAGGCCGGGTTCGACCCGGCGATGCTGAGCCCGGACACAGTGGGGTGGGCACGGTGACGACTCCTGTTCTGCTCGTCGCCGCCGCGGGCGTCCTGCTCGGCGCGGGGCTGTGGCTGGCCCTGGCGTCGCTGGCGGCGTCCGGTGGTAACTCGCGTACCTCGCGGGTTCCGCAGTGGCGGGCGCTCCTGTTCGGCCGCCAGCGCCCGTTGAGGTTGGTCGCTGCGGTCGTCGGCGGCCTGCTGGTCTGGTTCGTCACCGGGTGGCCGGTGGCCGGTGTGCTCGCCGCCGCGGGCTGCTGGTGGGGCCCGGCGGTGCTGGGTCCCGACCGCGGTCATGAGAAACAGGTGGCGGGGGTCGAGGCCGTCGCGGCCTGGACCGAGATGCTGCGCGACCTGATGGCCGGTGCGGCCGGTCTGCACCAGGCCGTGGCCGCCACGGTGCCCATCGCGCCCGAGCCGGTGAGGGAACCGGTCGCCAGGCTGGCGGAGCGGCTGCGGGCCGGTCAGCCCACGCAGGGTGCGTTGCGGGCCTTCGCGGACGAGGTGGACAACCCCACCGCTGATCTGGTTGCTGCCGCTCTGAGCACGGCCGCCACTAGGCACGCCACCGACCTGGGCACACTGCTCGGCAGCCTGTCGGAGGCCGCCCGGGAGCAGGCGGCGATGCTCGTGCGTGTGGCGGCGAGCCGTGCGCGGCTGCGTACGTCCACTCGCATCATCGTCGGTACGACCGTGGGCGTAGCGGCGTTCATGTTGGTGACCAACCCCGACTACCTGGAACCGTTCGACGGCTTCGTCGGCCAGGTGGTACTCGCGGGCATTGGTGGCCTGTGGGCGGCGGCGCTCATCTGGCTGTCCCGAATGTCCCGCTTTGACCTGGGGCCCCGTGTGCTCGCACCTGCTTCTTCCCGCACCACGGAGGCCGTTCGATGACCCCTGTTCTGGCTGCGGCGCTCGCGGGTGCCGCCCTCGGGCTGGCCCTATGGGCGCTCTTCGCCGCTCGCTGGGCTCGGCCCACGCTCGCTGAACGTCTGGCCGCGCCGCCACCTCCCCGACCTGTCATGGTCGCTGGTCCGGACACCGGGGTGCTGACACGCCTGGGAAAGATCGGTGCTCCGATCCTTGAGGGTTTCGGAATGCCAGGACCCCGCACACGGCGCAATCTGCGAGTGTGCGAGCGTTCACCGGAGTCCTATCTCGCGGAGAAGTTCACCAGCTTGCTGTTGGGCCTGGCCCTGCCACCCTTGCTGGGAACGATTCTCTCGTTGGCTGGAGTGCGGCCGTCCGCTACGGTCGCGGCGGTCATGTGGGTGTTGTTCGTTCTCGGAACCTGGTCTGCACCTGACATGTCCCTGCGAGATGAGGCGAACAAACGTCGGGAGCAAATGCGTCGTGCTCTGGCGAGCTTCGCTGACCTGGTGGTGGTGTCGCTGGCCGGGGGAGCGGGTGTCAACGGCGCTCTGTCCGATGCTAGCGCTGCAGGAAACGGATGGGCCATGGCCCGTATCCGGGAGAGCCTACGCGAGGCAACGCTCATGCGTCAGTCGCCCTGGACTGCGCTACGCGACCTCGGTGAGCGCTACGACACCCCCGAATTCGCCGAGCTCGCGGCCAGCCTCCAGCTTGCCGGAGCCGACGGCGCGCGCATTCGCAGTTCTCTGGCCTCCAAAGCCAAGACACTGCGTACCCAGTTCCTTGCTGAGATGGACGCCGAGGCCCAATCCGCTACCGAGCGGATGAGCTTGCCGGTGGTCCTCCTCTTCGCCGGATTCCTCGCCCTCCTGGGGTATCCGGCTATAAGCCACATCCTGTTTAGCTCATGAAAACTCGACACACCTTGGAGAACCCCGATGCAGCGCATCACCGCCTATCTCAGCTCCCGGCTGCTCAGCCGGAGGGACGACGGCTACTCGACCGAGACAGTGATCATTACCGCGGTCCTCGTACTCGCCGCTGGCGCGGCGGCTGTCGCTATCGATGGGGTCATCAGGGAGAACATCACCGCTATTGGCGGCGGCTGATCTTGTCCTTTGCCCGGGACGACCGCGGTAACGCCGAAATGGCCATAGCCGCGCCTGTGCTGCTGGCCCTAGTCATGTTGGTCATCCAGACGGCCCTGTGGATGCATGGTGACCACGTTGTCGCCGACATCGCACGCAGGACCGCTGAGCAGTCGCGTACTGCGGGTGGTGGCACGTCGGTGGCTGAGCAGGCCGGAGGTTCCTTCCTCTCCGGTCTCGACGTGTCCGTCAGCCGCAGCGCGCAGGAGGTACGCGTGGTGGTGGACGCCGAGGTGCCCAGCCTCATCCCCGGCTTCAGTTGGCCGGTGGGCCACGAGGTCACCGCACCCGTGGAGCGTTTCGTCCCCTCGGAGGCAGCCCCGTGATTTGTGCGCACTCCATGGACTCCGAGCGAGCTGACCGGGGCTCGGCGACGGTGGAACTGGTACTCCTCACTCCCGCCCTCCTGGCGTTCGCCATGCTCATGGTGCTCGCCGGGAGGGTGGCGGACGCCAACTCCACCGCCGACCAGGTGGCGCACTCCGCTGCCCGGGCGGCCTCCCTCGAACGCAGCGTCGCCGCCGCAGAGGGAGCGGCCTCAAGTACCGCGGCGAGTTCCCTCGCCGAGAACGGCCTGGTCTGCGGCGACCACTCCGTCACCCTCGACCACGGCGGTCTGACCCCCGGAGGGGCGGTCACCGCCGTGGTCGAGTGCCGCGTCGGACTGAGCGGCCTGACCGGGCTGGGCGTCCCCGGAACCATGACGATCACCGGGGACGCCACCGTCGTCGTCGACACCTTCAGGGGGCAGCCGTGAGACGCACGGACGACAGGGGCCAGACCACGGCGTTCGTCGCCATCCTGGCCTCGGCCTTCCTCCTCTGCCTGGGCCTGGTCACCGACGGCGGCGGTCTGATGCGCGCCCGCAACGAGGCCGCCACCCTGGCCCAGGAGGCCGCGCGTGCGGGCGTCCAGCAGCTCGACTGGTCCTCCTACCGCGAGGGCACGAACGAGGTCGCCCTCGACCCCTCGGCGGCCTCCGCCGCCGCGCAGTCCTTCCTCAGCGCCGCCGGTGCCACCGGTACGGTCGCGGTCAGCGGCGACACCGTGACCGTGACCTGCTCGGTGGACTACTCCTTCACCCTCCTACCGATGGGCTCGACCACCGTCGACGCCACGGCCACCGCACGTCCCCACACCCAGCCGACTCCCTAGCTCCAGTGAGGCGGACATGACCCAGATCCGACGGCTGAGCGCCCTCCTGCTCGCAGCGGCGATCCTGCTCGGCATCCCCTACCTGCTCCTGTGGCATCTGCCCTGGCCGGAGCTGCCGGACTCCTGGGCCGTGGCCGCGGCCCACCTGCGCGGCTGGCGTCTGCCGCCGGGTGTGTTCACCGCCCTGCTCATCACCGTGCTGTGGGCCCTGTGGGGTCTGTACGCGGCCGGACTGGTCGTGGAGACCTTCGCCCGCCTGCGCGGCATGCCCCGCAGGCTGCGCCCCCTCGGGCCGCTCCAGGTGGTGGCGGCGGCCGCCGTGGGAACCGTGGCGGTCGCCCCGGCCACCGCGTTCGCCGACACCGTCACCACGCAGGAGGACCGCGAGGCGGACGGGCAGCAGGACGCCGACGCGCCCCCCGCCCCCGAGGATGCCCCGTCCGCGCAGCCCGTCGAGCGGGTGCGCACCGTCTCCGGTTTCGGCGTCGGCTCGGCCGAGCTCACCGAGCAGATGCGCGACGACCTCGCACCGGTCGCGGAGATGATCGACTCCTACGGCGACACCGAGACGCCCGTGCGCATCACCGGCCACACCGACCCCAGCGGGAACGCCCAGACCAACCAGGAGCTGTCCGAGCGCCGGGCCCAGGCGGTCGCCGACCACCTCGACGAGGTCCTGGGCGAGGAGGCCCCGGAGATGGAGGTGGAGGGCGTCGGCTCCGAGCAGCCCCGCGAGGGCGGCGCCGCCGCCCAGCGCAGGGCCGAGGTCGCCTACACCGTCGTTCCGCAGCCGACCTCCCTCCAGTCGCGTGTGATGGCCGCCGAGACGCCGGACCCCGGTGCCGGTGCCGGGGAGACCGCTGCCCCCGTCGAGGAGGACGACCCCGTGGAGGCGGCGGCCGCTGCCGCCGCCGAGGCCGCCGGGGACGGCGAGAACGTGCTGGTCGTGGAGATCCCCGACGGCGCCGTCACCGGAGCGGTGGCGTTCGCGGGCCTGGCCGGGGGATACCTGCTGGGCAAGCGGGGCGTCCGGATGCCCGGCGTCAGCCTGAGCCTGCCCCGCCTGCCGAGGGCGCCCCGCTTGCCCAGCAG
>NZ_QPFC01000256.1:0-2486 GCF_003427465.1 Nocardiopsis sp. TNDT3
CTCCCGTCCTCGGGTCCGCAGAACCCGCCCGCCACGGCCTGGTTCCGACCCTCGGGCCCCCAGACCTCGCACGCGCCCGCCGCGCCGCACGCACCGCCGCCGTTCCCCGGGGAGGCGGCCCGGCACCCGGCGACCGGACCGCAACAGCCCCGGCCGCAGCCGTCACGGGAACTCAGGCCCCGGCCCACCGGGCTGGAGGGGAGCAGGCTCCCGGCCGTCGACGCGGGCGGCACCGCCGAGATCATGATGGCCAAGCTGCGCGGCGAGGAGATCTCCGCGCTGCGCGCCTGGTCGCGTCTGGAGGGCTGGACGGGCACCGCCGAATCCTCCGCCCTGCCCGTGGACGAGTCCACGCGGACCGAGGACGACACCCCCTCCTGGGGTCCCGTGCCCGAGACCGAACAGCACCAGCCGCGGTGGCGCCGCCACCTCCACATCGCCGTGACCGTGTGCGGCATCCTCGTGGTCACCAGCGTCTCCGGGGTGTTCGCCGCGCTGGAGTCACCGGCCCCGGTCGTCGCGGCCGCCGAGCAGGAGGCCGAACCGGAGCCCGCGGCGGACGAGGAGGCCGCCGAACCGGTCGTCGACCCCTCGGCGCCGCCCGAGGTCTCCGCGCCGACCGGCGTCGTCCTGGCGGACAGCCTCAACGCCGTCGAACTCAGCTGGACCGACAACAGCGGCGGCACCGCCTCCTTCTTCGTGCTGGGCGGCCCCTTCGGCCACGAGGCCGCCACCCTGGCCCGGACCGGCCCCGGCGTGGTGACCGCGCAGGTCGCCACCGGCTACACCGGCATGGAGTACTGCTTCACGGTGATCGCCGTGGACGGCTCCGCGTCCGCCGCCGAGGAGGTCTGCACGACCCGCGCCGCGGACCGCGCCGAGGCCGAGGCCGAGCGCCTGGCCGAGGAGGAGGCCGCGGAGGAGGAGGCCGCCCGGGAGGCGGAGGAGGAGGCCGCCGAGGAGGAGCCCTCACCGTCCCCCGATCCGGAGGAGCCCGCGGAGTGAGGCGCCGCGCCGAAACCCGTACCGTCCCGGGAGGGGCCGCGTTCCGAAACCCCCGCCGCGCACGGCGAACCTCGCCTTAGACCAAAGAAGGCACACACCGGTGTGATCTGGGACGTATCGCCGGAACCCGACCTCGGATAGCGTCTTCGGGTTGTGTCGCGCGTGCGCAGTGGGGGCGCCTCTTGTCCGGGGTCTTGATCGGTTTCGGTGTCATCACCAGCATCGTCGTCATCGGCTACATGCTCGGGCGCATCCCGCTCCTCGGCCCGGGGGCCAGGGAGGTGCTCAGCAAGCTCGCCTTCTACGTGGCCAGCCCCGCGCTGCTGTTCACGATCCTGGCCGACGTCGACCTCTCCGTCCTGGTGTCCGGTCCGGTCCTGGTCAGCGTCATCAGCGTGGCCGTCGTGGCGTTCGCCTTCGTCGTGTTCGGGCTCGTCCGGCGCCAGGGCGTCGGACCGACCACGGTCGGCGCGCTCGCCTCCTCGTACGTCAACGCGGGCAACCTGGGCATCCCCATCTCCGTCTACGTGCTCGGCGACGCGTCCCTGGTCGCGCCCATCCTGCTCACGCAGCTCCTGGTCCTGGCCCCGGTCGGCCTCACCCTCCTGGACCTGGCCGACGGCGACGTGCGCGGGGTGGGCCCCGTCTTCCGGCGGGCGCTGGGCACGCCGGTCCGCAACCCCGTGGTGATCGCGTCGCTGGCGGGCGTGGCCGTCTCCGCCTCGGGCTGGGTGCCGCCCGAACCCCTGATGGAGCCCTTCCACCTGATCGGCGGCATGGCCGTCCCCGCCATGCTGCTGGCCTTCGGGATCTCCCTGCACGGCAGCCCGTTCCCCGGCCGGGGCCCCGAACGGGTGCCGATGCTGTTCGCCGTGGCGCTCAAGTCCGTGGTCCAGCCGCTGGCGGCGTGGGCCCTGGGCGCCCTGGTCTTCGACCTGGACGCCTCCAGCCTGTTCTCCGTCGTCGTGCTGGCGGCCCTGCCCACGGCCCAGAACGTCTTCAACTACGCCACCCAGTACCGCACCGGTGAGGTGATGGTCCGCGAGGTGGTGCTCGTGACCACCTTCCTCACCATTCCCGCGCTGCTCACCGTCACCTTCCTGCTGGGGTGAGCCGGGGCGGAGTCCGCCCCGGGCCGTCCCGGAGCGGCTGAGCGGCGCGTCCGGAACACCTCCCCGTGCCCGGGCATGAAGCGGGCCCGCCCCGGAGGCCGGTCGAGGAGGCGCCACGTCCGCGCGTCCGGTGGTGCAGCTGGCTGTAGTACCGGAACGCCCGTCCGCACCAGTGCTCCGAACAGCGCCGAATCCTAGGTTCGAGGGGTAGCGAAAACACCCCGGGAGCCCCTGATGCCACGAGTTCCACGCGTCCTGCCGATGCTGGCCGCACCCCTGATGATCGCCGCCGTCCTGGCGCCCGGGGCGGCCTCGGCCGCCGCCGCGCCCGGTGCCCCCACTGCCCCGCCGACCGCCCCGGCCGAGGCC
>NZ_QPFC01000257.1:0-4141 GCF_003427465.1 Nocardiopsis sp. TNDT3
GGATGGCACGGGCCCGGGACGGGTAGGTTCGTCTTACCGGGGACCACTCAACCTCGACCCACGAGGACGGTGGACCGGACGGGGCCCTGCCCCCAGCCCCCGACACGGGGCACCACAGATCTTTCCCGCGACCGTCGCGCATCCGCCGGTCGCGGTGGCGCGCACGCAGCGCCGACCACCCGTGCCCGAGGCACACCCGCACGGGAGACCACAACTGTTTCGGAGTACACCGAGAGGAGGAGGGGCAACCACGGACCCCACCGCCCGAGGGCGGCGGTCCGCACGCCTTTCACACACGATGATGGACACAAAGAACCGGCCGTTCGGCAAGATGTTGACCGCGATGGTCACTCCGATGCTGGAGGACGGGGAACTCGACTACGAGGGCGCGGCCCGACTGGCCACCTACCTCGTCGACGAACAGCACAACGACGGCCTCGTCATCAGCGGCACCACCGGCGAGTCGCCCACCACCAGCGACGACGAGAAGGACCGGCTGCTCCGGACCGTCCTGGAGGCGGTCGGCGACCGCGCCACGATCGTGGCCGGGGTCGGCACCAACGACACCCGCCACAGCATCCGGCTGGCCCAGGCGGCCGAGAAGGCGGGGGCGCACGGTCTGCTGACCGTCACCCCCTACTACAACAAGCCGCCGCAGGAAGGCCTCATCCGGCACTTCACGTCGATCGCCGACTCCACCGACCTGCCGGTGATGCTCTACGACATCCCGCACCGCACCGGGACGCCGATCGCCTCCGAGACCCTGGTCCGCCTGGCCGAGCACCCGCGCATCGTCGCCAACAAGGACGCCAAGGACAACGTCGGCGCCAGCTCCTGGGTCATGGAGCGCACCGACCTGGCCTTCTACTGCGGCACCGACATCCTCAACCTGCCGCTGCTGTCCGTCGGCGCGGCCGGGTTCGTCAGCGTCGTCGGCCACATCGTGGGCGCCGACCTGTGCGACATGATCGACGCCTTCGAGAAGGGCGAGGTCGGCCAGGCCCTGGCCATCCACCGCCGCCTCACGCCGGTCTACACGGGCATGTTCCGCACCCAGGGCGTCATCACGACCAAGGCCGTCCTCAACCTGTTCGGCCTGCCCTCCGGGCCGGTCCGCACCCCGCTCGCCGACGCCTCCGCCGAGCTCCAGGCCCTCCTGCGCGAGGACCTGGCCGCCGCGGGCGTCAAGGGCCCCATCGGGCTCGCCCCGCACCAGGCCGTCCCGGCCAGCGCCGTCGCCGTCGAGCGCCTCACGGAGGGATCCGTATGAGCCACCCGCATCCCGAACTGGGCTCGCCGCCGCCCCTGGGCAAGGGCGTGCTGCGCATCGTCCCGCTGGGCGGCCTCGGCGAGATCGGCCGCAACATGACGGTCTTCGAGTACGGCGGGCGCCTGCTCATCGTGGACTGCGGCGTGCTCTTCCCCGAGGAGGAGCAGCCCGGCGTCGACCTGATCCTGCCGGACTTCGACTACATCCGGGACCGGCTCGACGACATCGAGGCGGTCGTGCTCACCCACGGGCACGAGGACCACATCGGCGGCGTGCCGTTCCTGCTGCGTGAGCGGGCCGACATCCCGATCGTCGGCTCCAAGCTCACCCTGGCGCTGATCACCGCCAAGCTCGGCGAGCACCGCATCAAGCCCGAGACCGTGCTGGTGGAGGAGGGCGAGCGACACGACTTCGGCCCCTTCGACCTGGAGTTCTTCGCGGTCAACCACTCCATCCCGGACGCTCTGGCCGTGGGCATCCGCACCCCGGGCGGGTCGGTGCTGCACACCGGCGACTTCAAGATGGACCAGCTGCCGCTGGACGGGCGCCTGACCGACCTGGCCGGGTTCGCCCGGTTCGGCGACGAGGGCGTGGACCTGCTGCTGTCGGACTCCACCAACGCCGAGCAGCCCGGCTTCATCGTCAACGAGCGCAACCTGACCGAGGCCATCGACAAGGTGTTCCGGCAGTCCCAGAAGCGCATCGTGGTGGCCTGCTTCGCCTCGCACGTGCACCGCGTCCAGCAGGTCATCGACGCGGCCGTCGAGCACGGGCGCAAGATCGCCTTCGTGGGCCGCTCCATGGTCCGCAACATGAACATCGCGCGCGACCTGGGCTACCTGAGCATCCCCGGCGACACGGTCGTCGACGTCAAGCAGCTCGACCATCTGCGCCCGGACGAGGTGCTCCTGGTGTGCACGGGCTCGCAGGGCGAGCCGATGGCCGCGCTCAGCCGCATGGCCAACCGGGACCACCAGATCCGCATCGAGGAGGGCGACACCATCCTGCTCGCCTCGTCGCTGATCCCGGGCAACGAGAACTCGGTCAACCGGGTGATCAACGGCCTGACCCGCTGGGGGGCCAAGGTCGTGCACAAGGGCAACGCCCTGGTGCACGTCTCCGGCCACGCGCCCGCGGGCGAGCTGATGTACGTGCTCAACATGGTCCGCCCGCGCAACTTCATGCCCGTGCACGGCGAGTGGCGGCACATGCGCGCCCACGCCGACCTGGCCAGGCTGACCGGGGTCCCGAGCGACCGGATCGTCATCGCCGAGGACGGCGTGGTCGTGGACCTGCACAAGAACCGGGCCAGGATCGTCGGCGCGGTGCAGGCCGGGTACGTGTACGTGGACGGCTCCTCGGTCGGCGACGTCACCGACGCCGCGCTCAAGGACCGCCGGGTCCTCGGCGAGGAGGGGTTCATCTCCGTCGTCGTGGCGGTGGACTCCGGCTCCGGCAAGATCCTGGGCGAGCCCGAGATCCACACTCGGGGCGCGGGCATCGGCGCCGACGCCTACGACGACGTCATCGACCGCATCCAGGACGCGCTGGACAAGGCGGCCCGGGACGGGGTCAACGACCCCCACCAGCTGCGCCAGCTCATCCGCCGCAGCGCCGGCCGCTGGGTCAACGAGACCTACCGGCGGCGGCCCATGATCATCCCCGTCCTGGTCGAGGTCTGACCGGCACCCGACGACGACGAACGGCCCGACGCCGCACCGCGGCGGTACGGGCCGTTCGCGTCGCCGGGACCGAAAACCGGTACCGGGGCGGTGACGGGACCGGGGGCCCGGGCCGGGCGGCGGTGGGACGGGGAGCACAGCGGCGCCCGTGCGACACGCCGCGCGGGATACGGGCGCCGGGGGTGGACGCCGCAGTAGGCTGCCCGCCGTGGCGGGCCGTCCTGCCCGACCGTCCGCACGACCCCGTCCCCTGGAGGTGACCCCATGGCCACGCGCGCCTCCTCCGGCGGTTCCGGACGCAAGAAGCCCGCCGCGCGCAAGCCCGCGGCGAAGAAGCGCATGCCCGACGGGCCCATCGCCTTCGCCGTCACCATGTTCGGCCAGTTCCTGCTGGTGCTGTGGAAGCTCGTCGCGCACACCGTCGGCGGCTCCGCCCGCGCGGTCGGCCGCGGCGCGCGCGGCCTCGACCCCGACCTGCGCCGCGACGGCGCCGGGCTGGTCCTGCTGGCCGCGGGCGTCCTCATCGCCGCCGCCGTGTGGTGGAACAGCGACGGGCTGCTCCTGGAGTACACCCGCACGGTCGTGGTCGGCGCCTTCGGCACGTTCTCGCCGATCCTGCCGCTGCTGTTCCTGCCGATCGCGGTCAGGCTCATGCGCACTCCCGGCGACAGCAAGGAGGGCGACGCCGGGCGGCTGCTCATCGGCTTCAGCTCGATCATGCTGGGCCTGCTGGGCCTCATCCACATCGCCCACGGCATCCCGCAGCCCTCCGAGGGCCTGGCGGCCCTCCAGGAGGCCGGCGGGCTCATCGGCTTCGTCGCCTCGGGGCCGCTCAGCGCCGTCGTCACCCCGTGGCTGACCGGCGTCCTGCTGGCCCTGGTGCTGGTCTTCGGGATCCTCGTGGTCACCGCCACACCCATCCGGCGCATCCCCGAGCGCCTCCAGGTCCTGTTCGGGGCGCTCATGGAGCGCGACACCGGCCCCGACGCGGGCATCGGCCTGCTGGGGGCGGAGAAGAAGAAGCCCGCCAAGCCGCGCAGGAGCGGGCCCGGGAAGAAGAAGGCCACGGGCACGGTCGCGGGCGACCACGAGCGCCCCTACGACAGCCCGGTGCTGCCCGACGAGCCCATCGCCCCCGCCCTCACCGACGAGGAGGAGGCCGCGCGGACCGGCGCCGAGGCCCCGGAAC
>NZ_QPFC01000258.1:0-3776 GCF_003427465.1 Nocardiopsis sp. TNDT3
TTCGGGCGGCCCGGAGGAATCCGGCTGCCGGGGGACCGTTCGTCCACGCCTGACCGTCCTTCACTGGGTTGGCTGGAGAGACCACGATGCCCCGCTCCCACCTCGGTGGGAGCGGGGCACGAGAGTGAGGGTCGGCATGGCGGTCGCCTCTCGGCGCGGGGCACAACGGGGCTCCTGGCCGTACGGTCACCCACCCGGAGGCGGGGCCGGACGCGGTATTCCGCGAAGGCAATTGTTGAGGCCCGGGGGACACTTGCTACCACACCGACCAACAGTGACTCTAACCCATCGGGCCGGGCCGTTGTTCCGCCACCGCGAGAAGCGGCGCATGCGCAATCTCACGGTACTCGCGGACCGGGGGAGGGAATGCGGTGGCCGGTCCCGCAGAGGGGCGCGGGACCGGCCGGGAAGCCCGCGAACCGAAGGTCACCCCTGGCGCGCGATGCTGGTCTGCTCGTCACGGGAGAGGAGCTTGAGACGCTTGCGACCGCGCTCGGCGCCCAGCTCCTCCTCGCGGGCCTCGATCCGCTGCCAGCCCTCCCACGTGGTGTAGTGGACGCCGCGGGCCTCCAGCAGGGCGCGGAAGGCGACCGGGTCGGGCTCGGAGGCGGGGGTGAGGGCCTCGCGGTCGGCCACCAGGTTGGTGACCGTCTCCAGGGCGTCGCCCTTGGTGTGGCCGATGAGGCCCACGGGACCGCGCTTGATCCAGCCGGTGGCGTAGACGCCGTCCATCGGCTTCTCGTCCAGGTCCAGGACCCGGCCCTCGGCGTTGGGGACGACGCCGCGCTCCTCGTCGAAGGGCAGGTCGGCCAGGGGCGAGCCCAGGTAGCCGATGGCGCGGTAGACGGCCTGGACCTCGTGGTCGACGTACTCGCCGGTCCCCCGGACGCCGCCGTCGCCGGTCAGCTCCATGCGCTCGGTCCGGAAACCCGTGACGCGGTCCTCGCCGAGCACGGCCACCGGGCTGTGCAGGAAGTGCAGGTGCAGGCGGCGCTCGGCGCCGCGCGGGTCGCGGATCGCCCAGTTCTGCAGGACCTTGACGTTGGTCTTGACCTGGTTGGAGTCCTCGCAGGCCTGGAGGCTCCCCTCGTCCATGTCGAAGTCCTCGGGGTAGACGATGACCTCGACGCCGGGCTGCTTGTCCAGCTCGCGCAGCTCCATGGGGGTGGCCTTGCACTGGGCGATGCCGCGGCGGGCGAAGACGTGCACGTCGGTGATCTGCTTGGCGCGCAGCCCCTCGTACACGTTGTCGGTGATGTCGGTCTCCAGCAGGTCCTCGGCGCTCTTGGCGAGGATGCGGGCGACGTCGACGGCGACGTTGCCCGCGCCGATCACGGCGACGCTGGTGCCCTCCACGTGCCAGGACGGCGACACGTCGGGGTGGGAGTCGTACCAGAAGACGAAGTCGGCGGCGCCGTGGCTGCCGGGCAGGTCGATGCCCGGGATGTCCAGCGGCCGGTCGCGGTCGCTGCCCGTGGCGAAGACGACCGCGTCGTAGTGGTGGCGCAGGTCCTCCAACTTGAGGTCCACGCCGTACTCGACGTTGCCGTAGAAGGTGATCTCCGGCTTGTCCAGGATCTTGTGCAGCGCCCCCTGGATCTGCTTGATGCGGGGGTGGTCCGGGGCGACGCCGTAGCGGACCAGGCCGTAGGGGGAGGGCAGCTTGTCGAGGATGTCGATGCTGACGGACGTGCCGCACGCGGACAGGGTCTCGTCCTTGGTGAGCAGGTCCGCGGCGTAAATCCCCGCGGGGCCCGCACCCACGATTCCCACTCGCAGTGGTCGCGTCATCGCACAGCTCCAAGTCTTCGCGCCAGAGTCGGACGCCATCAAAAGGTAAGGCTTGCCTAATCTATCCGGTGCCGGCACCGGGAAAACCTACTATAAAGGTAGAGAATTCCGCTCCCCGTCCCGGGCCCGCGTGGCGGGCCCCGGGGGTCCCGCGGGCCGTCGGCCCGGGCGGAACCCGGTAGGACCAGGTCGGGAGGCTGCCGCCGGCGCCCTGAGAGGTCCCTCAACAAGAGGTCAACGCCCCGTCACCGGTTCTCCAGTTCCGAACGGGCTGTGAAGAAAGTCACCGCCCGCCGGAGCGGTCCCGCGTGCCGGGGGCCGCACCGGGGGGAGGGGGAGTCCGACTCCCCCGGAAACCGACCCTACGCGCCCGAGGGGCGTCCCCGCTCCAGTTCGGCCTTGACCGAGGCGGCGAACCGGGGCACCTGCTCCTGCCCGGACAGCTTGGCGATGGCGGCCATGATGGCGTCGGTGGCCTCGCGGCGCGGGCGCGCCCTGTCCGCCTGGCCCTCCCAGGGCGACAGGTCCACCGGTTCGCCGAAGCGCACACCCACCCGGTTCAGGGAGGGCACCCTGCGGCCGGGGGGCAGGATCCGCTCGGTGCCCGCCAGGGCCACCGGCACCACCGGGGCGCCCGTGGTCAGCGCCAGCCAGGCCAGCCCCGTCTGTCCGCGGTAGAGGCGGCCGTCGGGGGAGCGCGTCCCCTCGGGGAAGATCCCGAAGACCTCGCCGCGCTCCAGTACCCCGAGGCTGTTGTCCATGGCCTCCTGGGCGCTCTGGCCCGGGCGCCGGTCCACCGAGAGCTGGCCGATGGCCCGCAGCGCGCGGGTGAACAGCCGCCGGGGCAGGGTCCCCTCGTCGAAGAGCTCCTGCTTGGCGATGAAGCGCACCGGCCGGGGGCAGGCCACGCCGATGAAGAGCGGGTCGATCAGCGCCAGGTGGTTGACGGCCAGGATCACCGGACCGCGACGGGGGACGTGGTGCGCGCCCTCCACGCGCTGGGGCCACACGACACGGGTGGCGGGCGCGATGACGGTCTTGGCCGCTCCGTACAGGGTCACTCGGTCGCCTCTTCTCGGGGTGGGGTGGGGTGGGGTGGTCCGCGCGGGGGTGACGGACGTGCGGAGGGCTCCCGTGTCCGTGTCTCCCGAGCTTATCGGGGCCGCGGAGCGGAGGACGTGGACGGAGGGTGTGATCGGGGCCGGGCGCGGGTGCCGTGGCGCCGGTCACACGCGCTAGGCTATGGTCTAGACCTCTGGTGCAGGTCAGGGGTCCTTTCCCCGGACGCGCGAGCGAGGAAGAACAGCCATGCCGAAACTGGTCGACGTCAGCCACCAGATCACCGACGGGATGACCACCTCTCCGGGCCTGCCGGAACCCGTCGTCGAGGAGAGCACCGCCGTCGCGGGCTCCGTCCCCGGCCACGCCACCAGCAGCGGCCGCGTCACGATGGTCGGCGCCACCGGCACCTACGTGGAGACGCCCGCCCACCGCTACCGGGACGGCGCGGACCTGGCCGACCTGGACCTGGCCCGCGTGGCCGATCTGCCCGGCGTGGTCGTCTCCGTCGGCTCCGCCCGGGTCGGCCCGGAGGCCTTCTCCGGCCTGGACGTGCGCGGACGCGCCGTGCTGGTGCGCACCGGCTGGGACCGGCACTGGCGCACCGAGTCCTACGGCCACCCCGAACACCCCTACCTGACCGAGGCGGCGGCCAAGGCGCTCGTGGACGGCGGCGCCACCCTGGTGGGCATCGACGCGGTCGGCGTGGACGACCCCTCTCCCGCCGCCGAGGGCGCCCGCCCGGCGCTGGCCGTCCTGCTCGCCGCCGGCGTCCCCGTCGTCTCCCACCTGTGCCTGCTCGACCAGCTCCCCGAGGAGGGCTTCACCTTCTTCGCGGTGCCCGCCAAGATCCGCGGGATGGCCGCCTTCCCCGTGCGCGCCTTCGCCCTCGTGGACTGACCGGCCGCGCCCCCGGAGGCCGGGGG
>NZ_QPFC01000259.1:0-3340 GCF_003427465.1 Nocardiopsis sp. TNDT3
CCTCCCTCGTGTCGACCGCTGCCGAGACACCGGTGGCGGCGGCAGCCGGCCACGGACTCGGCGCGGCCATACTGCCAGAGCCGCGGCGGGCGGGGCGCCGCCGTCCGCGCCGGAGGGGGGACCCCCTCCCGGCGGGGGTGGTGCCGCGCGGCGCTTCCCCTATTCTTTCGGCGCTGTACCCGGGCCCGGAGGCCGGGAGGGTCCGGTGTCCGCGGAAGCGGTCGGAGGGGTCCGCTCCCGTCCGGGCCGCGAGCCCAGGAGGGAAGTACCACGTATGGCGACGAGTGACGAGGCGGCGGCGGTTCTCGATGCGGTCCGTGAGCACCACCGGTCCACCCGCACCGAACGCGAGTTCGTTCCGGGTGTGACGGAGATCTGGCCCTCCGGGGCGGTCCTGGACGAGGAGGACAGGGTGGCCCTGGTCGCGGCCGCCCTCGACATGCGCATCGCGGCGGGCCCCAGCGCACGCCGCTTCGAGTCCGCGTTCGCCCGCAGGCTCGGAAGGCGCAAGGCCCACCTCACGAACTCCGGCTCCTCGGCCAACCTGCTCGCGCTGTCCTCCCTGACCTCGCACCTGCTGGAGGACCAGCGGCTGCGCCCCGGCGACGAGGTCGTCACGGTCGCCGCCGGGTTCCCGACGACCGTCAACCCGATCCTCCAGAACGGGCTCGTGCCCGTGTTCGTGGACATCGAGCTGCGCACGTACAACACCACGGTCGAAAGGGTGGAACGGGCCATCGGCCCCCGTACCCGGGCGATCATGATCGCCCACGCGCTGGGCAACCCGTTCGAGGCGCGGGAGATGGCGCGCCTGGCCGAGGAGCGCGACCTGTTCCTGATCGAGGACAACTGCGACGCCGTGGGCTCCCTCTACGACGGGCAGGTGACGGGCTCCTTCGGCGACCTGTCGACGGTCAGCTTCTACCCGGCGCACCACCTCACCATGGGCGAGGGCGGCTGCGTGCTCACGTCCAACCTCATGCTGGCCCGTGTGGTGGAGTCCATGCGCGACTGGGGGCGGGACTGCTGGTGCGAGCCCGGTGAGAGCGACACCTGCCGCAAGCGCTTCAGCTACCAGCTCGGGACCCTGCCCCCCGGCTACGACCACAAGTACACGTTCTCCCACGTGGGCTACAACCTGAAGGGGACCGACCTCCAGGCGGCGCTCGGGCTGAGCCAGCTCGACAAGCTCGACTCCTTCGGCGAGGCCCGGCGCCGCAACTGGCGCCGGATGCGGGAGGGGCTGGACGGGCTTCCGGGCCTGATCCTGCCGGAGGCCACGCCCAACAGCGATCCGAGCTGGTTCGGCTTCGTGGTCACCGTGGACCCCGGGGCGCCGTTCGACCGGGCCGAGCTGGTCCACTTCCTGGAGTCCCGGCGGATCGGCACCCGCCTGCTCTTCGCGGGCAACCTGACCCGGCACCCCGCCTACCTGGACCGGCCGCACCGCGTGTCCGGAGAGCTGGAGAACAGCGACACCGCCACGGAGCGGACCTTCTGGACCGGGGTCTACCCCGGGCTCACGGACGAGATGATCGACTACGTGGTCTCCTCGGTCACCGAGTTCGTCAAGGAGCGGCACAAGGGCGTCTTCTGACGCGGTGCCGTGCACCCCGGCCGCCGTCTCGGCGGCCGGGGTTTCCTCATTTTTCGGGGTATTCGCATGGCTTTTTGCTGTTATCCGGGGCTTTGGTCTCGGGTCGGCGCACCTCCTCCCCGGGGCGGAGACACGGGGCGGTGCGGCCCCGGACGCGGGTGACCGCGCCGCAGTCGTCGTGTCGGGTGGGTCAGGGAGAAACGCAGGTGGAAGCGGGTCCGTTTCCCGGAACGCGGGCATTCGCGCCCCTCCTTCGGGTGGGTGCCTCCTTTGCGCGACCCCCCACCCCGGGGGCGGGGGGTCGTCCCGCGGAAGGCCGTGAATTCGTCCTGAAGGAGGAAGGGAAAATGGTCCGCGTGAATGAAGACCGCTGCGCGGCCGGAGCCTAATGTGTATTTCACGTCAGGCGTTACCGACAAAACGGTCGCCCTGAGTCGAGAAAGGCATTCCCCATGGCCACTTCCGCCAGCAGCCGCCCCGAGATCAACCTCGACGTCGACGCCGAGACCTTCGAGACCCCGGGCTCGGGCCAGTCCGTCGAGAACAGCGGCGCCGAGGCCCCCGGCCCGATCACCTTCGGCACCACCTGCTGGGGCACCCCCTGCCCGAGCGCCAACACCATCTCCTGCTAGGGGGTGGACCCGCAGTCCCCACAGAGGCCGTGGGCGGCACTCGGCCGTCCGTAACGGTGGAACCCCGTCCCTGATCCACCGCGGCCCGGCACGACCACGCCCGGGGCGGCGGTCGCCCGGCGACCGCCGCCCCGCGGCGCATCCACAGGTGTTTTCCGTACCTTCCGCGAGCGCGGCGCCGCGGGCGCGGACCCGGCCGAGGAGGCAGTCCCCCATGCACGACGACACAGCGCAGGACCGCGAGGAGACGCCGCTGGACGCCGCGCCGCCGCTGGGCCTGCTGGAGTACCTCGACCTGACCGAGGGCCGACCCGTCCGGGACAAGCGCGACACCGCCTTCGCCTCGGCCCTGCTCGCAGAGCGGCTGGGCTACAGCCGCGTCTGGCTGCCCGAGCACCACGCCTCCGGCGTGCCCAGCACCAACCCGCTGCTGCTGGCCGCCGTCCTGGGCAGCCACACCCGGCGCGTGCGGGTGGGCACCGCCGTCACGCTGTCCAGGATCCGCGACCCCCACCTGACCGCCGAGGACGTCGCCGCCGCCGCGCACTTCTGTCCCGACCGCCTCGACGTCGGGTTCGGCCGGGGCGACGTGAGCGGGGGAGCGGCCGAGGACCTGGCCCACCTGCGCGAGCGCGGTGAGGACGTCGGCGCCGTCATCGACGCGACCGTCGCCCTCCTGCGCGGGGGCGCGGAGTGGATCGATCCGGTGGACACCGGGTTCCAGCTCTGGTCGCACGGCGCCGGGAACCGCTCCGCCGAGATCGCGGCCAGGACCGGCACCCACTACTGCCACGCCCTGTTCTTCAACACCGACGTGGACGCCTGCGTCAGCACGCTCAGGGCCTACCGGGCGGCCCATCCCGGCGGGCGCACGGCCGTGGCCCTGGCCCTGGTCGCCAACGACGACCCCGCCACGGCGCGCGCCGACAGCCTGCGCCAGGGCGTGCGGGTCAACTGCGCGGGCACGGCCGACCAGTGCGCCGAAGCGGTCCACCGCGTCCTGGCCATCACCGGCGCCGACGAGGCGGTCGTCACCGAGCTGTCCAGCGATCCCGAGGACCACCTGCGCGCCGTGGAGGAGGTCTTCGCCGCCGTGCGCCGCCGCGCGGCC
>NZ_QPFC01000025.1:0-2137 GCF_003427465.1 Nocardiopsis sp. TNDT3
CCCCCCGAGGAGCCCCGGGGCGCCACCGCCTCCGGACCCGGGGGCCCCGAGGCCCCGGCAGCCACGGACCCGCGGGGCGAGGCGCCCCAGCGGGTGCTCGTCTGGCGGCGCTTCCGCCGCAACAAGCTGGCCGTCACCGGTGCGCTCGTGCTGTGCGCGCTGGTCCTGGTGTCGGTGTTCTCCGAGTTCGTCGCGCCCAGCACACCGGGCGCCTACAACGCCGATCGCACCTACGCCCCGCCGCAGACGCTGCGCGTCGTGGACACCTCCGACGGGTTCGACCTGGGCATGTACGTGTACGGCTACCAGGTGGAACGCGACCCCGAGACGCTCGCCAACACCTACACCGTCGACGAGTCCGTGAAGATCCCGGTCGGCCTGTTCGTGCGCGGCGAGCCCTACGAGATGTGGGGCCTGATCCCCTCGGACGTCCACCTGATCGGCGCCAGCGACCCGGACCAGGAGGTCTACTTCCTGGGCGCCGACCGCAACGGCCGCGACATGGCATCCCGGATCGTCTACGGCACCCGGGTGTCGATGTCCATCGGCCTGGCCGGGGTCGCGCTGTCCTTCGTCCTGGGACTCGTGCTCGGCGGTCTGTCCGGCTACCTGGGCGGGCGCGTGGACAACGCCATCCAGCGCGTCATCGAGTTCCTGATGTCCATCCCGACGATCCCGCTGTGGATGGGCCTGTCCGCCGCCGTCCCCCGCGAGTGGGGGTCGGTGCAGACCTACGTCGCCATCACCGTGCTCCTGTCGCTCATCGGCTGGACCGACCTGGCACGCGTGGTGCGCGGCCGGTTCCTGTCGCTGCGCCAGGAGGACTTCGTGACGGCCGCCCGGCTGGACGGCTGCGGCACCGGGCGGGTCATCGCCCGCCACATGCTGCCGTCCTTCGCCAGCCACATCATCGCCTCGCTGACCCTGGCCGTGCCGTTCATGATCCTGGCCGAGACCTCACTGTCCTTCCTGGGCCTGGGTCTGCAGGCGCCGGTCGTGAGCTGGGGCGTCCTGCTCCAGGAGGCGCAGAACATCCACTCGATCGCGGGCGCCCCCTGGCTGCTGCTGCCCGGGGCCGCGGTGACGGTGGCGGTGCTGGTGCTCAACTTCGTCGGCGACGGCGTCCGCGACGCCGCCGCCCCGTACAGGTGAGGGAGGTGGCCGCCGTGGCGGCCCAGACCCGCGACGACGTGGTCCTGGACATCCGGGGCCTTCGGACCCACTTCACCACCGACGACGCCGTGGTGCGCGCCGTGGACGGGGTGGACCTGGCGGTCCGCCGGGGCAGCACGCTGTGCGTGGTCGGCGAGAGCGGCTGCGGCAAGAGCGCCATGGCCCGCTCGGTGCTGCGGCTGGTGGAGCCGCCCGGCGAGGTGGTGGGCGGCCGGATCCTGCTGCACCCGGAACAGGGGGGCGGGCAGCCCGTGGACCTGGCCGCCCTGCACCCCACCGGCAGGGAGATCCGCGCGGTGCGCGGCCGCGAGGTGGCCATGGTCTTCCAGGAGCCCATGTCCTCGCTGTCCCTGGTGCACACCGCCGGCAACCAGATCGGCGAGTCCCTGCGCGTGCACCACCGCGTGTCCCGCCGTGAGGCCCGCGAACGCTCCGTGGACCTGCTCGAACGCGTGCGGGTCCCCGGCGCCGGACGCGTCGTGGACTCCTACCCCTTCCAGCTCTCCGGCGGGATGCGCCAGCGGGTCATGATCGCGGCGGCCCTGGCGTGCGGGCCGCGCGTGCTCATCGCCGACGAGCCCACCACCGCGCTGGACGTGACCACCCAGGCACAGATCCTCGACCTGTTCGCCGACCTGCGCCGCGACACCGGCATGGGCCTGCTCTTCATCACCCACGACATGGGCGTGGTCGCGGAGATCGCCGACGAGGTCGCCGTCATGTACCTGGGCACGGTGGTCGAGCAGGGGCCGGTGGACGAGATCTTCCACGACCCCCGCCACCCCTACACCCGCGCCCTGCTGGAGGCGGTCCCCCGGATCGGCGCGGCCCGCTCACGCCGCCTGCCCACCATCCGGGGCGCCATCCCCGACCCCGGGAGCCAGCCCACCGGCTGCGTGTTCCGCACCCGCTGCCCCCAGGCCGTGGAGGGGCTGTGCGACACCACCGTCCCCCCGGTCACCGC
>NZ_QPFC01000002.1:0-3448 GCF_003427465.1 Nocardiopsis sp. TNDT3
GCGGCGCGCCTGCTGCCCTGCACCGCGCCGCCGCTGCTGCTGGCGGTCCTGCACGAGGTGGTCGGGTGGCTCTACCGGGGCAGGGACGTGGCGTGGTTCCAGGTGCCCTACCTCTTCACGTCCTTCTGGGCGGCCCTCGCCCTACTCGCCCTGGCCTGTGCGACGGTCGCCTCGGTCCGCGTCGTCCGTCTGGTGTCGGTGCGCCGTGGAACAGGCGGTACCGGCGGGAGAGCGGAGCGCGCGTCGGGCTGAGCGGCCGGGGCCGCCCGGTCGCCCGGGGGCGGGCACGGCCGTCCCGGCTTCCCGTTCGTTCCCGGACCGGGATCCCGTGCTCGCCTCCCGGCCGCTCCCGGGTCCGCTCAGCGCCCCGGAACGCCCCGGTCGGACGGGTCGATCGCCCCGTGCGCGGCCACCAGGGCCCTGCGCACCGCCGCGTCGAGCCTGCGCAGCCCCTCGGAGCGGGCCGTGGCCTGGTGGGCGGTCAGTCCCCGTCCCGACGACGGCTCGGCCAGCTCCACCACCCCGGCCAGCCGTGCCGCCTGCTCCGCCACACGGTGCGCCCGGGGCGGGTACCCGCGCGCCAGCGAGGGCGGGCCGCCGTCCAGTTCGCCCAGTCTTCGGTGCACGTCCGGTGCGAACGGGGCGACGTCGTCCACGCCCTCCATGGCCCGGGCGGCCTCGATGAGGGCGAGCTTCAGCGCCTGCTCCGCCTCGGCCAGGCCGGGTACCTGCGGCAGTGCGTCGTTCGCCGGATACGGTGTCCACGAAACGCCCACATAGGATGAACCACGCCGGTCGGCGGAGGGCACCAGGCCCACCTGCCGGTCGGCGAGCCGCACCAGCACCCCCTCCCGCGCCTCGACGGCGGCCTGGTTGAGTTCCTTGGGGCCCACGAGCCCGAGGGGATCGCCCCAGGTGGGCAGGGCCAACCGGAAGGCGGACAGCCCCAGGCCGCGCAGCCGTGTCAGTGCGGCCCGCAGCGGTACGCCGCTGTCGAAGGGCAGGTCCACTGCCGGTACTGTCCCGATCAGGTTGGGACCACCGCGCCGCTCGACGGCGTCGACGGCCTCGTCGAGGCCGACGTGTCCGGCCAGCCAGGCGTTGCCCCAGGCGACGAGTGGTGCGGACGAGAGATGCATTGCTTCAGGGTAGGGCGGCCCGTGCACCGGCGTGGGACGTGACGTGAGGGAGGACGATGGACGGGCGTGTTCTGGGCCTGAGCGGGGTCACGGTGCGGAGGGGCGACGCCCATCTGCTGGACGGGGTGGACTGGACGGTCCTGGAGGGCGAGCGCTGGGTCGTCCTGGGCCCCAACGGTGCGGGCAAGACCACACTGCTCAACGTGGCCTACAGCCAGACGCACCCGACCGCGGGCGAGGTGGAGATCCTCGGTGAGCGGCTGGGCCGGGTGGACGTGTTCGAGCTGCGTCCGCTCATTGGCTACGCGGGCGCCTCGGTGGCGTCGCGGATCGAGGAGGGCACCGAGGTCCTCGACATCGTGCTGAGCGCCGCCTACGGCTACGTGGGCCGCTTCCGCGAGGAGTACGGGAACCCGGACTACGGCCGCGCCCGCGCCCTGCTGGGCCACTGGGGCGTCGCCGACCTGGCCGACCGCCGGTTCCACACCCTCTCCGAGGGCGAGCGCAAGCGCGTGCTCATCGCCCGTGCGCTGATGTCGGACCCGGAACTGCTGCTCCTGGACGAGCCCGCCGCCGGGCTGGACCTGGGCGGCCGTGAGGACCTGGTGCGCCGTCTGGGGAGCCTGGCCCGCAACGAGGCCGCGCCCGCGCTGGTGGTGGTGTCCCACCACGTGGAGGAGATCCCCGCAGGGACCACGCACGCCCTGCTGCTGCGCGGGGGTTCGGTGGTGCAGGCCGGTCCGATCGACGGGGTCCTGACCGCGGACCACCTGTCGGAGACCTTCGGGCTCGCGCTGAAGGTGGAGAGGGACGGCGAGCGCTGGAGCGCCCGGGCGGTCTGAGGGTCCGGGCCGCCTGGGGGCTGGCGGCACGGGTGCGCCGGAGTCCGTCCGGGCGGATGCCCCGGCCCGGGCCCCGGGCGTGCGGACACCCGGCCCTCCGGGCAGGTGTTCCGTCCGTGCGTATGAGCCCCGACGACAGATTCCCTCTTATTGGATTGCATTAACGGAGCAAATGTATTGACCATAAACAGTGTTTCTGTCCGGATGTGGTCGCCCCGGCGCATGTGGGGTAGCGTCAGCGGACGGTGAGCGGATCGCTCCATTTCGGCGCGCTTTATGATCTTCGGGTGGGCGGGGCCGCCGGGTGCGGTCCGTGCCCGCCTGTCACCCCCGTCTGGAGATCCGGAGCTGCCCAGATGCCGATACCGAATGACGTCCTCCGTCCGGAAACCGGGGCGGCCCCATGACCATGATCATCATCGTGGCGCTTTTCGTCGCGGTTCTTCTGCTCGTCTTCTGGCGGAGCGTGCGTATCGTCCCGCACTCGATGGAGGACGTCGTCGAGCGTTTCGGTAAGTTCCACCGGACGTTGAGCTCGGGTTTCAACATCGTCATCCCCGGTGTGGACCACGTGCGCGAACGCATCGACCGCCGCGTCCAGGTCGTGAGCTTCCCGCCGCAGTCGGCCATCACCGAGGACAACCTCGCGGTCGAGGTCGACTCGGCGGTCTACATCAGGGTCGTGGACGCCTACCGGGCCACCTACGAGGTGGCCAACTTCATCCAGGCCGTCGAGCAGCTGACCCTGGCCACGCTGCGCAACGTCATCGGCGGCATGAACCTGGAGGGGACGCTCACCTCCCGGGACGCGATCAACCGCGAGCTGAAGGCCGTGCTGGACGAGGCCACCAGCGACT
Organism: Nocardiopsis sp. TNDT3; assembly: GCF_003427465.1. NCBI lineage: Bacteria > Bacillati > Actinomycetota > Actinomycetes > Streptosporangiales > Nocardiopsidaceae > Nocardiopsis > Nocardiopsis sp. TNDT3. Next base: position 2,839 of record NZ_QPFC01000002.1, read on the forward strand.
GGGGCATCGAGATCAGCCGCATCGAGCTCAAGGGCATCGAGCCGCCGTCCTCCGTGCAGGAGGCGATGGAGATGCAGATGCGCGCCGACCGCGAGAAGCGCGCCCAGCTGCTCAGCGCCGAGGGCGAGAAGCAGTCCGCGGTCCTGCGCGCCGAGGGTGAGCGCTCGGCCGCGGTGCTGCGGGCCAGGGGCGCGGCCGAGGCGCAGGCGCTCACCTCCAAGGCCGACGCCGAGGCACAGACCACCCGGGCCCGCGGTGAGGCCGACGCCATCCACATGGTGTTCAAGGCCCTGCACACCAGCCGGGTCGACCCGGACGTGCTGGCCTACCACTACCTCCAGAAGCTCCCGGAGATCGCCCGGGGCGACGCCAACAAGGTGTGGGTCGTCCCGGCCGAGATGGGCCAGGCGCTCAAGGGGGTCAGCGCCGCGTTCGACCGGCTGCGCGACGACGTGGTCCGGGCCCCCTGACCCGGCTCCGCCGCCCGGCCGCCCGGGCGCGCGTCCCGCGCGGCGGGGCCCGCCCCGCGAACCGGTTCCGCGGCGTCGGACCGGCTGACTGAGGGCCGGACCGCGAGGGCCCGAGCCCGGTCCAGTACCGGGCTCGGGCC
>NZ_QPFC01000260.1:0-4646 GCF_003427465.1 Nocardiopsis sp. TNDT3
GCGTGTGGCGCACCGGCCGACCGGTGGCCTCGGCGATGACCGCCGCCGCCCGCGCGTACCCGAACGACTCCGGGCCGGTGAGCACGTGCTCGCCGGCCACCGGCCCCGGCGCCAGGAGCAGCTGTGCCGCGACGGCCGCGATGTCGGCGGCGTCGATCCACCCCAGCTTCCCCTCGCCCGTCGCCGAGCGGATCTCGCCGCGCTCGCGGATGCCCGCCGCCACCGGGTGCGCCCCGGTGAAGTTCTGCATGAACCCCGACGGACGCAGCACCGCCCACTCCGGGAAGGACCGCACGGCCTCGCCCAGCTCCGCGACGCCCGGGGCCCCGGACAGTCGCGCCAGCGAGCCGAGCAGTACCACGCGCCGCACCCCGGCGGCCCGGGCCGCCGCCAGGAACGGTCCGGCCGCCGGCATGGGGTCCAGGGTCATCGGCGGCGGCACCAGGTACAGGGCCCGCGCCCCGTCGAGTGCCCGGGCGTGGGTGTCGGGGTCAGCCCAGTCGAAGGGCACGCCGCCGGGCCCCGGCCCGCGGCTGGCCACGCGCACGTGCGCGCCTCGGGCCCGCAGCGTCTCGGTGAGGGGGCGGCCGGTGTTGCCGGTGCCGCCGGTGACGAGGATGCTCATGTCTTCGGTCCCTTCGGGTGTTCGGTCCGTCCGCGCCTGCGTCGTCCGGTCCGTGTCGTTCGGTCCGTCGTCCGCCACACTGGCGGGGCGCGGCGCGCGGGGGAACGGCCGCGTCGTCCCCGGACCGGTGGTCCGTGGTTGGCCGTCCGCGCGCGTGGCAGGCTGGGGGCGTGGACAGACGAGAACTCGGCGGATTCCTGCGCGCCCGCCGCGAGGCCCTGCGCCCGGCCGACGTCGGCCTGCCCGAGACCGCGGGCGGGCGCGCGCGGCGCACACCGGGGCTGCGGCGCGAGGAGGTCGCCGACCTGGCCGGGGTCTCGGTGAACTACTACGAGCGGCTGGAGCAGGCCCGGGCGCCGCGCCCGTCACCGCAGGTCATCGACGCGATCGGGCGGGCCCTGGAGCTGTCGGAGGCGGAGCGGGCGCACCTGTCCCGGCTCGCGGGGCACGCGCCGCCCGCCCGGCCCGGCCCGGACGGACAGGTCCCCCCGGGGGTGCTCGCCCTGCTGGAGCGGCTCGGCCCGGTCGCCGCCTACGTCTGCGACGCCCGCCACGACGTCCTGGCCTGGAACGGCCTGGCGTCCGCGCTGATCACGGACTTCGCCGCGCTGGCCCCGGCCGAGCGCAACGTGCTGCGGCTGTCCATGCGCCTGGGCGGAACGGTGTGCTCGGCGCCGCCGGAGTCGGCGGGCGGGTTCGCGGCGCAGACGGCGGCCCAGACGCGCGAGGCGCTGGCCCGCCGCCCGCACGACTCCGCGCTGCGGCGGCTGGTCGACGAGTTCGCCGAGCGCGATCCCGGGTTCGCGGCGCAGTGGCGGCGGCACGACGTGCGGCCGCGTGCGACGCTGCGCAAGCGCGTGGACCACGGTGAACTCGGCGTGCTCGACCTCGACTGCCAGACCCTGGCCGTGCCGGGCACCGACCTGCGCGTGGTCGTGTTCAGCGCGGAGCCGGGCACCCTGGACCACGACAAGCTCACCCGCCTCCAGCTCCGCCTCGCGGTCCCCGAGCCCTCGTCACGGCGCTAGCGGGAGCTGCTCCTCCCTCTGCCCGGACGACGCCGGAGCCGACGCGACAGCCGGTTGCACGGGTGCTCCACGAACCGCGGTCCCGCCGGGCCGAGGGACCAGCGGTCCTTCCTCGGCTCGGGCGGGCGGGAGCGGTACGGCGGCCCCGGAACGTCACGGCGCCGTCCAGGCCCGCCGCTCAGCGCTCCGGGGGTCGTCGACCTGGGTCCACTCGGTGTCGATGCGCATCGTGACCCGGCGCTCGTCGTCGTAGGGGGCCCAGCCGGGGTCGCCGGTCCCGGCGAACCGGATCCAGGTCTGGTGGACGCGGGCGGCCAGGTCCGCGGGGGGCTCGCCGCGCCCCAGCAGACCGCCCGGTCCGCGCAACCGCGGCAGGTGCGCGAGGTCGAAGACGAAGGGAAGCTCGACCGCGTGGGCGGCGCCGAGTTCTCCGTCCAGGGCGTCGGAGCGCCACGCGAACTCGTAGGCGAAGGTGGCGGACGCGGTGTGGGAGGCGTGGGCGCGGGCCAGGGCCCAGCTGCCCGCGCCGAACAGCGCGTCTCCCATGACGGCGGACCGCAGTTCGCCGAAGGACGCCTGGGGGCGTGCCCTCCGGTACGTCCGGACGAGCCGCGCCGGATCCGGGTGCGAGCGCGCCGCGGCCGCGTCGACGTCGGACGCGGTCGAGGTGGAGTAGGCGCCCACGGGGGCCAGGTAGAGGTTCCCCTCCTCGGTGTTGGTCCCGATGAGCAGGTCGACGTCCGCGCCGAGCCCGGCGGCGACGGATGCGGCGGGCTGTGTGTCGAGGACCAGGCTGAAGGGGCTGAGTCCGATCAGCGGGTCGTGGTGCGTCCCGGTCCGCAGGTCGATGCCCGCGAGCTTGGAGGCGGCCTCGACCAGGCGGTCGTCGGGGATCTGCGCGAAGGCGTCGGCATGGGGCCGGACGCCGAGGAGTTCGGCCGCGGCGCCGGTGACGCGGGCGGCCTGCTCGGTCGTGAACGCCCCCAGTCCGCTGCCGCTCTGGACGATCGCCCGCCGGAAGAGGCCCGCGGCCTCGGGGGTGGCGAGGACGGCGCCGACGATGGTCGCTCCGGCCGACTGGCCGAAGAGGGTGACCCGGCGCGGGTCACCGCCGAAGGCGGCGGCGTTCTCGCGGACCCAGCGCAGCGCGGCGACGACGTCGAGCAGGCCGCGGTTGGCGGGTGCTCCGGGGATGTCGAGGAACCCGGCGATACCGAGCCGGTAGTTCAGGGTGACGAGGACGACGCCGTCACGGGCGAAACCGCTGCCGTCGTACATCGCGGAGCGTGTGGAGCCGGCGACGAACCCCCCTCCGTGGACGAACACCATGACGGGCAGGCCGCCGTCCGCTGTCTCGGGCGCCCAGACGCTGACGGTGAGGTAGTCGTCTCCGCGGCTCCAACCGTCGCCGAAGTAGGGGGACATGTCCACGCCGCCGAGTCCGCGTTCGGCCTGGGGCGCGTTGGGCCCCGGCACGGTGGCGTCCCGTACGCCGTCCCAGGGCTCGTGCGGTCGCGGCGGCGCGAACCGGTCGGCGCCGCGGGGAGCGGCGGCGTACGGGATGTTCAGGAAGGCGGTGACGCCGTTGCGGCGTCGACCGCGGACCGCTCCCTGCGCGGTGGTCACGACGGGGTCGGGGTGGTGGTTCACAGGCATGCCTTTCCGCTGGCCTCAGCCCTGCTGGGTGTACGGGGCGAAGGGCGCCCAGCCCTTGACGGCGAACTTGTCTCCGTCGCGCACCACTTCGGCGGCGCCGTGGCCGCCCAGGTGCGCGGGGATCACGAGGGTGTTGTCGTCGGCCGCCCTGCCCAGGACCTCGCGGCGGGTGGCGCGGGCGCCCGCGGGGTCCTCGCAGAAGCAGCTGTTGGCGTCCGGTTCGAGGATCTGCACCGGGTTGTGCAGCAGGTCGCCGACGAACACGGCCCGGTCCGTTCCGGAGGCCAGGGTCAGCACGGAGGAACCGGGGGTGTGCCCGGGAGCCGCGTCCAGGCGCAGGTCGGCGTCGATCCGGTGGCTGGTCTCCCACAGCAGCGTCTGGCCGGCCTCGTGCACGGGGGCCACGCTGTCCTCGAAGACGTTCTGGTTGCCGCGGCCGAGCCGTGGCTGGTGGCCGTTCTCGGGGTTCCAGAAGTCGAAGTCGTCCTTGGGCATCAGGTACGTGGCGTTGGGGAAGGTGGGAACCCAGTTCCGGCCGTCCAGGTACGTGTTCCAGCCCACATGGTCGATGTGCAGATGTGTGTTGACCACGATGTCCACGTCCTCGGGTGCGACTCCGGCGCGGGCGAGATTGGCCAGGAAGTCGGTTTCGAGACGGCTCCAGACGGGCGCGTACGGGCGCTCCTTGTGATTGCCCACACCGGTGTCGACGAGAATGGTCTTTCCCTCGCTGCGCAGCACCCAGGTCTGGATAGCCGAGTTCACCGTATTGGCCTCGAAATCCACGAAATGCGGGCTCAGCAGGGGTGCACCGTCGTCCCAGACCTCCTTGGACACCTCCGGGAAGAAGGTGTCGGGCGTCATTTCCACGGAACCGTAGTACTCCCGGACCCGGGTGATCGTGACATTGCCGAGTTGCATTTGTTCCATGAGGGTTCCTCAGTGATTCGGATGCTTTCTTGGGACCCTAGGGGCGGCCTCGGCGCACGCGGTATCCGTCACGTGACTGCACCTGCGCACACGCCCCGGCACCGGCTCCGCCGCTTGTAGCCTGGGTGGGCCAAGGCAAGGCGGCTCCGACCGGGGAGCCACGACTCCTGGAGACCCCGTGGGCGAGCACACAGGCGGCCCCGGTGCGGTCACGTGGCCGGACCCGGATCCGGTGGAACCGATCGTCGGCCGGGACACGGAGTTGGCGCGCCTCTTCCGCGCGGTGGACTCGACGTCGACCGACCGGGTCCTGGTGCTGGTCGGCGACCCGGGCACGGGCAAGAGCGCGCTGCTGGGCTCCGCGGCGCGCCGAGCCGAAGCGGGCGGCGCCCGCGTCCTGCGCGCCG
>NZ_QPFC01000261.1:0-6673 GCF_003427465.1 Nocardiopsis sp. TNDT3
GGGCGGGACGCGGCGGGGGCAGGGCGGCGGCCGCGGCCTCGATGCGGTGACGGAAAACTGTTGCCGCTTGACAATAGTTGACTCTGGCGGCATTGTTTACGGTTGGGAAGCCCGCCCCGAGGTGGCGGCTGCCCAGGGCAGGGCGGGGACGCCGGGGTTCCACCCAGACGTGGCGCCGGGCCGACCGTCCGGTCCGCACCAGTGGCTCAGGCCGTGCGGAAGTTCGGCTGGTCGGAACTCTCGGAGCGTTCCTCGGAGCGGCTCGCCGCCTCGCGGAAGGACACGAGCCCTTCCATGAGCATCACCCGCTTGCGCGGGGGCATGCGGGCGATGACCTCGTGGAGCTCAGCCTCCCTGCGGGCCCTCAGGTCGCGCAGGAAGGTCCGGCCGCTCTCGCTCAGCCAGAGCCTCAGCTCACGACGGCTGTTCGGACTCGGCGTCCGGGTCACGAAGCCGACCGCCTGGAGGCGGTCGCACAGCCTGCTCACGGACGGAGGAGTGGAACCCAGGCGCTCGGTCACCGTACGCAGGTTCACACCGTCCTCCTCCTCAAGGATGAAGAGGACCTTGAGCTGCGGAGGGGAGACCGGTGAGGAGGCGACCTCACGGCCGCGCCCCCAGAGCACTTCCATGAGTTCGGTGACGGTGGAGGCCGCACGGGCTGCTTCGGCTGTCGGTTCCTGCGATTCAGGACTCACTTTCCACTCTCACACGTCGCGTCTGTGAGCTGTACCCATCCGGCATCGGAAATGGGGTACCTCTACGACCATAACGGAACGCCCCGTTCCGCGCCCGCCGACCGTACCCGTGCCGGTGTGCGGGATACTTCTCCAATCGGCACAGAAAAAACAGGTCGAGCCAGTGAACAGATACGAGACCGTAGCGCGGTCCCTCCGCGAGGCCCAGCCGCACGGGCTCATGGCGGTCCTCCGTGGGGCTCTCTCCGAGGACTACGCGGCGGTGTCCGCCGAACTCTTCCTCGCTGACTACGGACTCAAGGTACTCTGCCACGTCCCCGATCCGCCCGGGGAGTGCGCGGGGGAGTACTCCGTCTTCAACAGTGTCGTGGGCAGGGTCTTCGGCGCTCAGGAGACCTTCGTCGAGGACAGCTTCGGCTCCGAGGCCGTCACCGTCCACCTTCCGGTGAGCGCCCGCGGCGACCGCCTGGGCGTGCTCACCGTCGAACTGAAGGCGGCCGACTACTCCGCCGGGGTGCTCGCCGAACTGGAGCAGGTCGCCAGCCTGCTGGGCCACGAGATCCTCGTCGCCGAGCGCGACACCGACGTCTACCGGACGCTGCGCCGCAGGGACCGCCTCACCCTGGCCGCCGAGGTCCAGTGGGACCTGCTGCCGGGCCGGGGATTCGAGTGCCCCGAGTACAGCATCGGCGCCCAGCTGGAGCCGGCCTACTCCATACGCGGCGACAACTTCGACTGGTCGGCCGCGCCGGACCGGCTCACCCTGGGCATCACCAACGGCATGGGCGAGGGCATCGACGCCTCGCTGCTGACCAGCCTGGCGGTCAACGCCCTGCGCAACGCCCGCCGCAGCGGGATCCCGCTGGCCGACCAGGTCGCCCTCGCCGACAAGGCCGTCTACGCCCACTACCGGGGAGAGCGCTACCTGGACGTCCTCCTGCTCGGCTTCGACCTGGCCACCGGCGAGGTGCAGGCGGTCGACGCGGGCTCGCCCCTCCTCTACCGCCTGCGCGGCGACCGCGTCGAGCAGCTGCCCTTCGAGGCCCAGCTGCCCATGGGCATGGCCGAGGACACCGTCTACACCGCGGAGCGCTTCCGGGTCGAGCCGGGCGACCGGCTGGTGTTCGTCAGCGACGGCGTGTTCGACGCCAAGGGGCCGTCCGAGGAGGAGACCTTCGGCAGCCGGGCACTGTCCCTGGCCATCCTGGCCACCAGGCTGGTGCCCAGCGCCTCCGTCCCCCAGGAGGTCCTGCGCCACCTGGCCGAGTACCGCGGTGAGCACGAGTCCGTCGACGACGCGCTGGTGGTATGCCTGGACTGGCGGGGCCGGAGCGAGCCGGAGTAGGCGCCTCGGCCGCCTCCGGCGCGCGCCGCGCCCCGTTTCCACCCGGCCCGCGTCTGGTAGACAATTGCCACGCGGCAAACAACGCAGGACCCCCCTTCCAGCGACACGCAGGACCACGAGGAGATGTATGACTGACGGAGCATCCGACCACTCCGGGTCGGGCGCGCGGATCGTGTCCGCCTTCCTCCGGCGCCGCAGGGAGCAGATCGCCCAGCGGTGGGCCGACCTGCCCCTCTTCCAGACGGTGTTCACCGTCACCCGGGACGAGGCCGTCGAGGCCTGCCACGCGGTCGTCGACTCCCTCGCGGTGGTCGCCGACAGCGGACGCGTCGACGACCTGGAGGCCCCGGGCTTCCACCCCGTCCGCGATCAGCTCGTCGCGATGACCGCCTCGCGGACCAGGTCGGGGCTGTCCATCGCCCAGGTCGACCGCGAGGTCGGCGTCCTGGGCGAGGCCGCGATGGAACTGCTGGTCGCGGACGCCCCCGAGACCGGGCCCGACGAGCTGTGCGACGTCCGCATCCAGCTCGTCACGCTGTTCGCCACCCTGCGGGTCATGGTCGTGGAGAGCATGCTCCAGGAGAACCAGGAGATCATCCAGCGCCAGCGCCAGCAGCTCCTGGAGATGGCGACCCCGGTCGTCAAGCTCTGGGACCGCCTCGTCGCCGTGCCGCTCATCGGCATGCTCGACAGCGCGCGCAGCCAGGTGGTGATGGAGAACCTCCTGGAGGCCATCGTCGAGCACAAGGCCACCATCGCCATCCTGGACATCACCGGCGTGTCCACGGTGGACTCGCTCGTGGCGCAGCACCTCATGAAGACCGTCGCCTCGGCGCGGCTCATGGGCGCGGAGTGCGTGATCTCCGGTATCCGCCCCGCCATCGCCCAGACCATCGTCCAACTCGGCCTCGACCTGGGCCCGGTCACCACCCGCGCCAGTCTGGCCGACGCGCTGGAGTGGGCGCTGGAGCGCCGTCAGCGCAACGTGCGGTCCGTCAAGGGCCCCGAGAGCTGATTGGACAGGTACGTGACTAGTCCTCCCACCATCCCGGTCCTCGACCTCGGCGGGTTGCTGCTCGTGAGCATCCAGGGCGAACTCCCCGACGAGGCCGCGGTCGATCTCCAGAACGACGTGACCGCCGCGGTGGCCGACACCGGTTCGCGCGGACTCATCATCGACATCAGCTCGCTCGACATGGTCGACTCCTTCCTCGCACGCGTCCTCGCCGAGGTGGCGGCCTCCTCCCGGCTCCTCGCGGCCAGGACCGTCCTGGTCGGCATGCGCCCGGCGGTGGCCATCACCCTGGTCGAACTGGGCCTGACCCTGCCGGGCATGGACACCGCCCGCACGGTCACCGAGGCGGCGGCCAGCTTCGGGGTCACCATCGAACGGAAGGATCGGCCGGAACGGGGCGCGACGTGAGCCGGACCTCCGCGGAACCGATCCACGTGCCCATCCGCAGGGACACCGACCTGACCGTGGTCCGCCAACAGGTGCGCGCCCTGGCACAGCAGACCGGATTCGGCCTGGTCCAGCAGACCAAGCTCGTGACCGCGGCCAGCGAGCTGGCCCGCAACACACTCCTGCACGGCGGGGGCGGGTCCACCGAGATCCGCGTCGTCCACGGCCAGGCGGGACAGGGACTGCGCGTGTCCTTCGTCGACTCCGGGCCGGGAATCCCCGACGTGGACATGGCCCTGACCGACGGCTACTCCACCGCGGGCGGCCTGGGCATGGGCCTGAGCGGCTCCAAACGCCTCGTGCAGGAGTTCGAGATCGAGAACCTCCCCGAGGGAGGGACCAGGGTGACCATCACCTCCTGGGCCGACCCCTACGGGCGCGGAGCCCGATGACCAGGGTCTGGGACCTGGCGGTCACCGACGCCACGCACGTGTCCGACGCGGCCCGGACCGCCCGCAAGGCCGCGCTCGGCATCGGTCTGGACGGGGCCGCGGCGGACGCCGCGGCCCTCGCCGCGTCCGAACTGGCGACCAACATGTGCAGGTACGCCGGCGGTGGGCGCTTCGTTGCGGAGGAGGCCAGGGAGCCGTGGGGAACGGCCCGGGCCCTGCAGATCCTCGCCCTGGACCACGGCCCCGGGATCCCCGACGTCCCGCGCGCCATGGAGGACGGCTTCTCCACCTCCGAGGACTCCCTGGGGGCGGGGCTCGGCGCCTGCGCGCGCGCCGCCGACTTCTTCGAGGTCCAGAGCGCTCCCGGGAGGGGGACGGTCGCGGTGGCCCGGTTCGCCCGGCCCGCCGACCGCGCGCTGTTCGGCGCCCGCGCGGCCACGGGCGGGATACACGTCCCCCTGGGCGGCTACAAGCTCTCCGGGGACGCCCTGGCCTTCCGCAGCGGCGGAGCCCTGCGCACGGTCATGCTCGCGGACGGACTCGGGCACGGTGAGGCCGCCTCGGAGGCCGCCGACGTGGCCTCGCGCTTCGTGACCGGGAGCCGGGGAGGGACCCCCGACACGCTGTTGCGCGGGCTGCACGAGGCGCTGCGGCGTACGCGCGGGGCGGCCGTGGCGATCGTCGAGATCGACGAGTCCCGGGGCCGCCTCACCTTCTGCGGGGTCGGCAACATCGGCGCGCGCCTGTACCGGGGCGGGCGCTGGGAGACACTGCTCTCCCAACCCGGGATCGTGGGGGCCTTCTCCCTGCGGACGCCGGTCCCGGCCCGGCGGGAGTGGTCCCCGGGCGACATGCTCATCCTGCACAGCGACGGGGTGCCGGGACGCTGGAAACCCGAGGGCGTCGAGGCACTGCGCGGCCACGACGCCGCGGTCGTGGCCGGAGCGGTGTTCCGGGACTCGGGCAGCGCGGCCCGTCCGCTGCGCGACGACACCAGCGTCGCCGTGGTCACGCACACCGCACGCCCTGACGGGGGAGGACGATGACGCAACCGCTGCTCGACCTGCGGGTCCGCGGCACGGTCGACGCGGCGCGGGCACGCGCGGCCATGGCACGCGTGCTCGGCGCCGCACGAGGCGGGGACGAGGCCGAACTGGAGTTCCTGGACGGCGCCTCCTCGTCGGCGCTGCGCGCGGCGGAACCCGACGGCCCGGCCGCGCTGGCGGTGGAGCTGTCCGAGGACGGGCTCGTGCTGCGCGCCACCGTCCGCGACGGCGCGGGGGAGAACTGTTGGGAGTCCGCCCTGCCCCTCCCCGAGCCCCTCGACCCGGAGGCCGCGGCGGACGGCGGTCAGGAGGAGGCCGACGCCGAACTCCTGGCGGCGGAGCTGCTGCGCACCTCCGAGCGCGCGGGGAGGGTGGCCGCCGTCGCGGCCGAGCGCGCACGCGAGCTGGAGTGGCACCAGCGCGAGCTGGAGGAGACCAACCAGGGCGTGCTCGCGCTGCACGCCGAACTCGCCGAGGCCAGCGACGAACAGCGCAGGCTCCTGGCGGCCGAGCGGGCGGCCCGGGACCAGGCGGAGGCCGCCCGCAACAGGCTCACGTTCCTCTCCACGGCCAGCGCGAGGCTCATGACCTCCCTGAACCAGTCGGAGATCTTCGCCCGCCTCCAGGACCTGCTCGTGCCCGAGCGCGCCGACGCCGTCGAGGCGTGGCTCACCGACGAGGACGGCGGCCTGTGCGCCTCCGACGCGCGTGAGGCAGCCGTGCCGGACACGGTGCTCCTGGCCGCGGCCCGGCAACGCCCGACGGACGCCCTGGCCGGGGAGGGAGAGCTGGCCCTCCCCCTGCTCACGGGCTCGGGGCTGCTCGGGGTGCTGCTGCTGCGCCGCACCGACCCCCTGGACGCCGACGACGAGGTCGTGCTGGTCGAACTCGCGCGGCGGGCGGCGGCGTCGCTGGACAACGCGCGCCGCTTCGAGCGCGAGCGCGACACGGCGGCCACCCTCCAGCGCGCCATGCTCACCGAGCTGCCCGAGACCCCGGGGATGGAGCTGACGGCCCGCTACCTGCCCGCCACGCGCGGGATGAACGTGGGCGGCGACTGGTACGACGTCTTCTCGCGGGGCGACGGCGAGTTCATCGGCGTGGTCGGCGACGTCACCGGGCACGGCATCCACGCGGCGGTGATGATGGGCCAGCTGCGCACGGCCCTGCGCGCGTACGCGCTGGAGGAGCGCAGCCCGGCCGTGCTGCTGGAACGCCTGCACCGGCTGCTGGGCCACCTCGAACCGGACCTGTTCGCGACCGCGGTCATCGTGCGCTTCCGGCCGGGGGACCCCGAGGTGGTGATGGCCGGGGCCGGGCACCCGCCGCCGCTGTGGCGCGACGGCGAGGGCAGGGCGGAGGCGGTGCCCCTGCCGTCCGGCGGCATGCTCGGCCTGCCGGTGGAGCTGTCCTACACCGACCACACCGTCGAACTGCCCCCGGGCGCCGCGCTGCTGCTGTACAGCGACGGCCTGATCGAGCGGCGCGGGGAGTCCATCGACGACGGGATCGCGCGCCTGGTGGAGGGCTTCGGGGGACCGCCGTACTGGCGGGGCGGCCCGGACAAGGCGGCCGACGACCTGCTGGACGCCATGGTCAAGTACCAGGACTGCGACGACGACGTGTGCCTGCTGGTCTTCCTCGCAGCCGAGCGGGACGCCCCGCGGGCGGACGGGTAGCGGCGGCCCGGGTCCGCGCGCGCGAGGGGCCGGGCACCCTCGGTGCCCGGC
>NZ_QPFC01000262.1:0-1653 GCF_003427465.1 Nocardiopsis sp. TNDT3
GGGCCCGTGTTTCCCACGGGCCCGGTGGGAGGTCAACGCTGTCAGAACTGCCAGGGTTCCCGCGGGTGGCCGCTCTCGACGATCTCGTTGCCGAAGGGCGCGAGGGCCACGGGGATCATCTTCAGCGAGGCCCAGGCCATGGGGATACCGATGATAGTGACGGCGAGGCCGATCGCGGTGGCGATGTGGCCGAGGGCCAGCCACCAACCGGCGACGATCACCCAGATGACGTTGAGGAAGGTGCTGCCCCCGCCCGCGCCGGGCCTGCGCACGAGATCGCGCCCGAAGGGCCAGATCGCGTACCTGGCCATGCGGAACGAGGCGACGCCGAAGGGGATCGTGACGATGAGGATGCAGCAGATGACGCCCGCGAAGACGTAGCCGACGGCCAGCCAGAACCCAGCGACGAAGATCCAGATGACGTTCAGGATGAACCGCAAGAGGCCCACGGTGTTCTCGTCCTCCCTCGTGTTGGTGTCCCGCTACGGGGACACGCGGCCGCGGAGCGGCCGTGTCCGTTGTTTCTACCGTCTGGGACGTCCGCGCACCACGACCCGTTCGGGCGCCCCACCCTGGTACTTCCCCTAGGGGCGGTCTTGAGGCACGCGGGAGGGGTTGACGCGGGAGCCGCGGAACGGCGTGTCGTGTGGGGTTCGCGGACCGACGGGGTAGGGGCACGGGACGCGAGGGAGGACGCCCGGAAACGGACGCGGGAGGGACCGCTCACCCTCCTCACCGGCATCGACGGAGGGTGAGGACATACGGTCAGGCCCGAACCGGGAACTCCGCGCAGACCGCAATGTGACCCGCACATCAGGAGGACCCCCTAGGCAGGAGGGACATCGCACCATACGATGTGCTGTGTCCTTCGCAAGGCCCCAGATCTTGCGATGCACAACAAACTCAGACAAAAGACCGCACACCGGTCAGTTGTCATCTGGTTTCGGTAACGGTTGTGCGAGTAATTTCCCTACCCCCCGTGCATGATCGGGACGAGGGATGGCATGATTACGTACCGGCTCGGACGGAGGCCGTCACCGCCTCCGCAGCCGTTCGCGTGAGAGCACTCCGCCGCTCGGCGGATCGGTGCCGCAGTACCTGTGCTTCTCGTGGTCTCAGCCACACCGGGGAACATCACTCGCACCGCTCGGCGTTTGCGTCGTGCGGGGTGACTCGCGCCGCATGACCAATTTTGGTGACTGAAGCTTTTTCCGACAGCTTACTAGTGATTTCAGTAGAGGTGGTTCAAGCATGTCTCAGGTACGTCGGCAGGCCGCGCTGCGCCCCCGCCCGCACTGGGGGTGGCAGGATGCCGCCGCGTGCCGGGGCGAGGACCTTGTGCTCTTCTTCGGTCCGGACGGCGAACGCCAGCCGGAGCGGGAGATCCGTGAGCGCAAGGCCAAGGAGATCTGTGCGGCCTGCCCGGTTCGAAACGACTGCCTGGACTATGCGATCTCGCGTCCGGAGAAGTACGGCACCTGGGGCGGGCTGAACGAGGACGAGCGCGCCTCCGAGCGCCGTCGCCGCATGCGCCGCGCGAACGCCGCGTAGTCCGGAAATTCCCGCAGGCGGATCTCCCCCGGTGGCCCCGGCCCCCGAACAACCCGCGGCGCCCCGACGAACAACGTCGAGGGCGCCGCGGGTTTTCTCATG
>NZ_QPFC01000263.1:0-1943 GCF_003427465.1 Nocardiopsis sp. TNDT3
CCCCCGACCGGTCCCTCACAGGATCCGACGCGCTCCGGGAACCGACCGCACGGCGGTGGCCAGCGCCCAGCAGGCCGGGACCGCGAGCGCTCCCATGCCGAGGAACTTCACGAGCGCGCTGGCCTCCCAACCGCTCAGGGCCACACCCAGCCCTACCAGCACCAGCGGGTGCAGGACGTACACGGCGAAGGCGTTGTCGGACAGCCAGCGCGTGAGGCGGTTGCTCCCGCTGGCGAAGCGCCGGAAGCCCACCAGCAGCATGAGCATCGCGCCCGTGGCCAGGACGGACTCGGAGGTGATCTGCGCCAGCGCCTGCCAGGTGCCCGACGCGGGCGTGATCTCGCCCAGCAGGACCGTGACCGCCGCTCCCGCCGCCAGACCCGTCAGGGCCAGGGCCGCGCCCCACCACCCGGCGGCGCCGGGCAGCCGGACCAGCCAGTTGCCCCGGTAGGCCAGCACGCCCAGGACGAACAGGGTGACGTACTGGGGCAGGAAGCCGGGGCTGGGCAGCCCCACGATCGGCCAGTACGGGGCCGGGGCCAGGTAGCGCCAGGCGAAGGTGACCAGTGCCAGGCCCAGGGTGAGGGCCGCGACGGGCACGGCCCAGCGCAGCGGAGCGGTGTCGGCGGGCCGCGCGGGGGGCTCGACCGCCGCGCCCGTCTGCCGGGCGCGGCGCTCGCGCAGGCTCCGCACGGCCACGTAGGCCAGGGTCATGACCAGCAGGACCTCCACGAACCACATGGGCCCGGGGTCGTAGGTCACGATCAGGAACAGCCAGAACGGCAGCTCGCCGCCCTCGGCCGCGAACATCTCGACGGCGGGCCCGTAGTTGGGGATCATCAGGAACGGGCGGACCAGCAGCACGAACAGCAGGAAGGGCGCCCCCAGGCGCACCAGGCGCTCGCGGACCAGCCCGCGCCCGCCCCGGCGGTCGGCCGCTCCGGGCACGAAGTAGCCCGCGAGCAGGAAGAACAGTCCCATGAAGTAGGTCTGGTTGAGGAAGACGAACAGGTCCAGAAGGCCGCCGGAGGGGTCCTGGGCCGGTTCGAGGTAGAACCACACCGGGATGTTGCCGTAGGTGAGCGCGACGTGGTGCAGGACGACCAGCACGGTCAGCGCGACCCGCAGGTTGTCGACGTGGTGCAGGCGCCCGCGCGCGGGCGGCGCGGGGTCCGGGAGGAGGGGTGGGCTGGCGTGCTGCGTCATGGTGTCCTCGTCAGTCGTTCGGGGGTGGGGAGCGGTCGGCGCGGGTGGCGCGCACGAGCAGTTCGCCCAGCTCGCGGGCGTGCGCCATGAGGTCGTGGCCGGGGTGGGCGCTCCAGTAGGCGAACATCGCGTCGATAGCCGTCTGCTGGGTCACCGCCATCACCCGCACGTCGAAGTCGCGGAACTCGCCGCTCTCCTGTCCGGACCGGTACAGGCCCTCCAGGGACTCGTAGAGCACGTCGGACTCCGCCGCCCCGTAGCGCGGGGAGCCGTCCGCCTTGCGCGCGTGGGTGAAGATCTGCGCCAGCGTGGCCATGCGCTCGGGGTGGGACAGCGCGTACTCGGCCACGCCGCGCACGTGGGCCCGCAGCATGTCGGCGGCGTTGGTCTGCTCCAGCATCCCGGGGAGGACGGACTCGGCGATCTCGGTGTAGACGTCGGTCACCACCTGGTCCATGAGCTCGTCCTTTCCGGCGAAGTGGTAGGAGATCACGCCCTTGCTGATCCCGGCCGTGCGCGCGATCCGCGCCAGGGAGGCGTTGGGGTAGCCCACCTCGGCGATGGTCTCGACCGCCGCCGAGGTGATCTGCGCTCTGCGGGCCTCCTCGATGAAGGACCGCTTCTGTCCGCCTGGTTCGTTTTTTGACCGCATGGCCAGAATCTAGCACGCACGGTCAGGAAACTATCGGGGATGTCCCTGACCCGACCCCGGACCGCCACCCACCCCTCCCGGGGCC
>NZ_QPFC01000264.1:0-4438 GCF_003427465.1 Nocardiopsis sp. TNDT3
CCTCCCCTGCCCCGGGGCGGCGGCTCCGCGATTCCACCGCCCCGTGTCGAGGGTCCTTCCCTTCAATCCACTTTGCCAACCGAAAAAGTATGGAATAACCGCGGCGGCAGGGGCCGCCAAGGGCGCCGACGCCGCGGTCCCGTCCGCGGCCGCCTCAGACCGCGCCGGAGACCTCCGGTACCGGCACGGCTTCGGCGTACTGGCTGGGAGGACGGGGCAGACCGTAGTGGTCGCGCAGGGTCGTCCCCTCGTACTCCTCCCGGAAGAGGCCGCGCTCCCGGAGGATCGGCACCACCTGGTCGACGAAGTCCTCCAGGCCGCCGGGGAGGTGGGGCGGCATGACGTTGAACCCGTCGGCGGCCCCGGCCTCGAACCAGCCCTGGATCTCGTCCGCCACCTGCTCGGGCGTGCCCGCGAAGGTCCGGTGGCCGCGCCCGCCGCCCAGGCGCCCGATCAGCTCCCCCACGGTCAGCGACTCGCGCGCCGCCAGGTCCGCGACCAGGGTGTACCGGCTCTTGTTGCCGCGGATGCCGTCCTCGCCGGGCAGCGGGGGCAGGGGGGCGTCCAGCGGGTGCCCGGTCAGGTCCACCCCCAGCATCTGGGAGAGCTGGCGCAGGGCGTAGTCCGGGGAGATGAGCCCGGTGAACTCCGCCTCCAGCTCCTTGGCCGCGGCCTCCGTCGGCGCGATGAACGGCACGATCCCGGGCAGGACCTTCAACTCCTGCGGGGCGCGTCCGAAACGCGCCAACCGCCCCTTGAGGTCGCGGTAGAAGTCCACCCCCTCCCGGAGGGTCTGCTGCGCGGTGAACACCGCCTCGGCGTAGCGCGCGGCGAACTCCCTGCCGTCCTCGGAGGACCCCGCCTGCACCAGCACCGGACGGCCCTGCGGCGGGCGGGGGGAGTTCAGCGGCCCGCGCACCCGGAACCGCTCGCCCTCGTGGTCGATGGCGTGGACGCGGTCGGGGTCGGCGAACACCCCCTCCTCGGCGTCGAGTCGCAGGGCGCCGTCCTCCCAGCTGTCCCACAGCTTGACGACGACGTCGGTGAACTCCGCCGCACGCGCGTAGCGGTCGGCGTGCTCGGGCACCTGGTCCAGTCCGAAGTTGGCCGCCTCGTCCTCGCGGCCGGAGGTGACGATGTTCCATCCGGCGCGTCCGCCGCTGATGTGGTCCAGCGAGGCGAAGGCCCTGGCCAGCAGGTAGGGCGGGTAGTAGCCGGTGGGGGCGGTGGCGATCAGCCCCACCCGCTCGGTCACCGCGGCCATCGCGCTGAGCAGGGTGATGGGCTCGAAGACGGCGAGGGTGTTGCGCTCGACCCGGTGGCCCACGGCCAGGCCGTCGGCGAAGAACACCGAGTCCAGCCGTCCGCGTTCGGCGACACGCGCCAGGTTCTGGAAGTGCGCCACGTCCAGCACCCCGTCCTGCCGCGTGCGCGGGTGCCGCCAGGCCGCCTCGTGGTGCCCCACCCCCATGAGGAAGGCGTTGAGGTGGAGCCGTCGTCCGTCGGTCATCTGCGTGGTCCTTCGCTGTCGTGGGTCGTCGGCCAGCGGCCAGCGGTCGGCGGTTCCGGTCACCGCCTCCGGGGCACGCGGTCACCGCTCGGTCGTGCGCCAGCGGGAGAAGCGCCGTTCGAGCGCGACGAGGACGCCGTTGAGGGCCACCCCCACCACGGCGATGGCCAGGATTCCCGCGTACATGTCGTGGATGAGGAAGTTGAGCTGTGCGGCGTTGACGAGGTAGCCCAGGCCCGACTGGGAGCCGACCATCTCCGCGGCGATGAGCACGAGGATCGAGGAGGCCCCGGCCATGCGCACGCCGGTGAAGATCGACGGGACCGAGGCGGGCAGCACCACCTTGCGGAACAGCGCGAGCGGCCCGAACCCCAGGGAGGCCGCCGACTTGACGAGCAGGGGGTCGACGGTCCGGACCCCGGTGATGGTGTTGAGCAGGACCGGGAAGGCGCACGCGTAGACCACCAGGGAGACCTTGGACGCCTCGCCGATCCCCAGGACGAGCACGAACACCGGCAGCAGGGCCAGGGCCGCGGTGTTGCGGAACAGCTCCAGGATCGGCGTGAGGAAGTCCGACACCGGCCGGTACCAGGCGATGAGGACGCCCAGCGGCACGGCGGCGGCCACGGCGACGAGGAAGCCGCTCAGGGCGCGGGCGAGGCTGGCGGACACGTGGTTCCACAGCTGTCCGCTCAGGGCCAGGTCCCGCGTCGCGGCCAGGACCTCGGTCAGCGGGGGCAGGAACACCCGGTCGAGGAGGCCGACCCTCGGCGCCACCTCCCACAGCAGGAGGAAGGCCGCGATGACGGCCGAGCGCTTGAAGCAGAGCCAGGCCAGCCGGAGCGCGGCCGTGAGCGCGGGGGGAGGTCCGCCCGTGCCCGGCGCCGCCGGGGAGGAGGCGTCGGAGGGGGCGGTGCCCGCCGAGCGGGTCAGCGTGTCAGCCATGGTCGGTTCCCCTCCCGGTGAGCGCGCGCTCGGTCCGCCGGGCCTGGGCCACCTCGTCGTGGAGTTCCCGCCACACCCGGTGCCGGTAGTGCGCGAACGCGGGGTCCGAGCGCAGGTCGCCGCCCGCGCTCCGGTCGAGGTCGATGTCGATGACGCTCTTGATCCGGCCCGGGCGCGAGGTCATCACCGCGACCCGCTGTCCCAGGTAGACCGCCTCGTCGATGCCGTGCGTGATGAACAGGACCGTCTTGCCGGTGCGCTCCCACACGGACAGCAGCTCCTCCTGGAGGGACTCGCGCGTCTGGGCGTCCAGGGCCGCGAACGGCTCGTCCATGAGCAGGACCTCGGGGTCGAAGGCCAGGCTCCGGGCGATGGCCACGCGCTGCTTCATACCGCCGGACAGCTCGTGGGGGTAGCGGTCCTCGAACCCCTCCAGGCCGACCAGCGACAGGTACTCGCGCGCGCGGTCGGCCCGGGTGCGTCGGGGCAGGCCCTTGGCCTCCAGCCCGAACTCGACGTTGCCCTGCGCGGTGCGCCAGGGCAGCAGCGCGTACTGCTGGAAGACCAGGCCCCGGTCCAGGCCCGGTCCCCTGACCGGGGCGCCGTTGAGCAGGATCTCGCCGGAGGCGGGCCGGGTGAGCCCGCCGACCAGGTCGAGCAGGGTGGACTTGCCGCAGCCGCTGGGCCCGACCAGGGTGAGGAACTCGCCCGAGGCGATGTCCAGGGTGACGTCGTCGATCGCGGTCAGCGTGGCGGACCGGCCGCGTGCGGTGAAGGTCTGCCGCACCCCGTTCAGGCGGAGCTTGACGGGTGCTGTGGCGGTGCTCATCGGTTCCCCCCGTCCCCGGCCGCGCGCCGTGTGTCGTCCGCTCCCCCGGAGGCGCCGTCCCCGGGAGCACCGCCCTCCGCGAGGGGTCGGCCGTCGGGGCCGGAGTCCTCGGGGTAGGTCCCGTTGGCGTAGGGGTTGTAGTCGTTGGTGAACAGCTCCTCGGCCTCGACCGCCCCCTCGTCGAGTTCGCCGTTGCGGACCAGCCAGTCGATCCAGGTCCGGAACTCGTCCGGGGCGATGACGCCGCCGGGTCCGGCGACGCCGGTGCTGCGCCAGTACCGGACGGCCTCGGCGCTCTCGTTGCGGCCACGCCGCCCGATGATGTCGGTGTAGCGGTCCACCACCTCCTCGCGCGGGGTGGTCTGCGTCCACCGGATCGCGCGGGCGACCCCGCCGACGAAGGCCTGGACGGTGTCCTCGTGTGCCTCGATGAAGTCGTCGCGCAGCACGAGGGAGCCGTAGCTGAAGGCGCCGTACAGGCCGTGGTCGGTGAACAGGGGCCGGATGCCGCCGCGCTCCAGGGCGACCTCGCGCAGCAGGTCGCCGAGCGTGGCGACCTCCACCTGCCCGTTGCGCAGGGTCTGCTCGGCGTTGACCGGCGGGACCACCGTCAGCTCCACCCGGGCGATCTCCTCGTTGGTCAGCCCCTCCCTGGCCAGCCACTCGCGGACCACGAACTCGTGGTGGGCGCCCAGGGTGTTCATGGAGACCCGCTTGCCGACGAGGTCGCGGGCCCCGGTGATGTCGCTGTCCTCCAGGACGTAGTAGCCGTTGTGGGTCTCCTCGTCCGCCCCGTAGTAGGCCAGGACGGCGGTGACGGGCGCCCCGGCGGCGGCCAGCTTGGCGATCGCCCCGTTGAAGGCGCCGCCCACGTCGGTGCTGCCGGTGGCCGCGGCCTGGATGTCCTGGGGGCCGCTGGTGGTGTCGCCGATCCACTCCAGCCCGATGCCGTCCAGGTAGCCCAGGTCCTCGGCGAGTTCGGGCAGGAGGACGTCTCCGGTCCAGCCCTGGTAGCGGATCACGGGGGAGGCTCCGGCCGCGCCGCTCCCCGGGGGTCCGCAGGCGGAGAGCAGGGGGAGGGCGGCCCCGGCGGCCGCGGTGTGGCGCAGGATGTCGCGTCGGGTGTGCATGTGTTGGCTCCGGAGGGCGGCCGG
>NZ_QPFC01000265.1:0-7918 GCF_003427465.1 Nocardiopsis sp. TNDT3
AGGTCGAGGACCTCGTCCACGAAGGCCTGGTCGGCGCCGGGGTGCTCCACGCGCACGCGCCGGTCGCACAGGTCGCGGGCCAGGTGGTAGGGCAGCATGACCCGGCGCTTCTGGGTGACGCGGTTGACGCGCTGCTTGATCTCGACGGAGACGGGGGTGTCCTCGGCGGCCGGGCCGACCTCGCCGTAGCGGCGCACGCGCAGCTTGCGGCGGAACCTCAGGCCCTCGATCTTCTCATGGTAGAAGCGCAGCCGGTCGGTGTCGTAGTACAGGCTCCACACGCCGTAGCCGTCGGGCCCGGCGTTGCGGTCGGCCCGCATGCGCGCGGTGAGTTCGGCGCGCACGTCCCGGGCCTGGTCGGCGGGGACGAGGTACTTGAGTTCGTAGCGGTTGAAGGCGTGGAGCCTGCTCGGCGCCCTCAGCCGGTCCCCGGCGGCGGTGCCGGTCGGGGTACCGGCCGGTGCGGCCTTCGCGGCGTGCCCGGCGTTCCCGGCGGGACCGGGGTCGCGTGGTGGTACCACGGTGCCTCCTTTCCTGAGGGTGGTGACGACGGGAAGGACACAACCCGACGACCCTGCGAAGAGGCGGAGAACTTCCTGAGAGGTTCCTGAGAGCCGGGGCCGCAGCCCCTGGTGGGCGCGTGGTCAGGGGTGAGGGTGAGAGGTGGGTGAGAACACCGGTCGGGTACCGCCCGGGGAGGGGCGGACCGGCGACAGGGGTAGCACCGGCGGCGGACGGGTAGCGGACCGCACGACAGGCCTGACCGGCGAGAACGCCGCGGGCCGGACGGGGGGACGATGCAGACCTTCCTGCCCCAACCCGGGTTCGCCGAGTGCGCGCGGGCGCTGGACGACCGCAGGCTGGGCAAGCAGCGGGTGGAGACCATGCAGGTGCTGCGGGCCCTGGTGTGGCCCGAGTACGGGTGGAAGCGCCACCCCGCCGTGGCGATGTGGCGCGGCTTCGTGCCCGCGCTGGTGGGTTACGGGGTGGCGGTGTGCCGCGAGTGGCGCCGCCGCGGGTACGCCGACTCGGTGCTGCCCTCGCTGCTGGCCTTCACCGGGAACCGCGTCCCCGAGGAGGAGGAGCTGTGGGAGCGCGACATGCTCCCGCCGTGGCTGGGCGACGACGCGCTGCACCTGTCGCACCGCTCGGCCCTGGTGTACAAGGACCCGGCGCACTACGCGCCGCTGTTCCCCGGCACGCCCGGCGGTCTGCCCTACGTCTGGCCCCGGCCGGTCTTCCCCCGGTGGCCGCTGCGGCGCGGCACCTCGGCGGCGACACCGGTGGAGGAGGCGGCGGAACTGGTGGAGGCGGTCGCGCTCTCGGACGGGCAGGCCGCCGCCCTGGGACGGCTGGTCGAGGGCCGCAGCGCGTCGCTGCGGCTCACCGGCCCCGGCGACACCCTGCCCGGCCTGCTGGCCGGGCTGTGCACGCCCGGTGAGACGCTGTGGCTGGTGCCCGGGACGCCACCGCCCAGGCCGCGGGGGAGTGACGCCGCCGCCCCGGGCTCCCCGGAGGCGGTGGGGCGGACCAGCCGGTCGACCGCGCGGCAGCCCGGCCCCGAGGACGAGGCGGCGATGCGCGAAGAGGTCGGCGAACCCGAGTTCCGGTTCCGCCGGGTCCCTCCCGGGGAGGGGTCGGAGGCTCCCGTGCCGCCCGGGGCCGGTCTGGTCGTCCTCGACGGCGCCGAACTGCCCGAGCCGAGATCGGCCCCGCTGGTGCTGCGCCTGCTGCCCGCGGTGGAGGCCTAGCGCCGTTCCCGGGGAGGGCGCTCACCCCTTCCGGTGCTTGGGGCACAGTGGTCCCGGGCAGGTGACCGCGACAGCGACGCGGTCGCCCGCGTCACCGACAGCGCACACGGAAGGGTGGCACATGGATTCCGCGAGTGGACGAGCCGAGGGCGCGGCGAAGGAGGGAGCGAAGGCCGGGGCCGCGCGTGCGCGCGCACGCTCCGCACCGCGCAGGCCCGGCCCGAGCAAGGCGGAGTTGGAGGCGGCCCGGAACAGGCTGGTCCCGGACGTGATCGCCGAGGACCTGAGCGTGCTCTTCTGCGGGATCAACCCCGGCCTGACCTCGGGCGCGGTCGGGCACCACTTCGCCAAGCCGGGTACGCGCTTCTGGCCCTCCCTGCACGGGTCCGGCTTCACCCCGCGCCAGCTCAGGCCGGATGAGGAGGACGAACTGCTGTCCCTGGGCCTGGGCATCACCAACGTCGTCGAGCGGGCCACGGCCCAGGCGGACGAGCTGGACCGGGAGGAGTACGTGGAGGGCGGGCGCAGGCTGCGGGAGAAGGTCCTGCGGTGGCGGCCCCGGTGGCTGGCCGTCCTGGGCGTGACGGCCTACCGGGAGGCCTTCGCCGAACGCCGCGCGGCAGTGGGTCCCCAGGACGCGGAGATCGGCGGCGCCCGGGTGTGGCTGCTGCCCAACCCCAGCGGCCGCAACGCGCACTGGCAGCTGGGGCCGCTCATCGGGGAGTTCGCGCGCCTGCGACGCGCCGCCGGGCTGCCGGACCGGTCCGGCGGAGCGGCCTGACCCGTAGGCGGTCCGGCCCGCCGAAGCGCCCCACCACGTCAGAGGGCGCGCCGACCGGCATCCGCCGCCCCCGGTCCCGCGGGGCCAGGGTCGGCCAGGACCGGCGAACGCCTCACAGCGCCCGGCTCGCGCGGGAACGCGGACCGCCCGCCCCGGCCCGCCGGAACACCGGCCGTGCCGGGGCCCGCGCCCTCCTGTCCGGCGCCGACCGGCATCCGGCCCGCTCAGCGCGGGGACAGCCCGCGTTCGGCCAGGGCCTCGCGCAGGATCCGCACCGCCTTGGGCCCGACCCCGTGCAGCGCGCCCAGCTCGGCCCCGGTGAGCGCGGCGACCTGTTCCAGGGTGGTCAGTCCGGCCCCCGCGAGCGCCCGGGTCGCCGGTGCGCCGATGGCCCTGGGCAGGTCCCCCACATCACCCGGGACCGCGGACGCGGCTGCCTCGGCCGACGCCGCCAACCGCTGGGGCGCACGGGACAGCCAGGCCCGCCGGACCAGGGCGTTGAGGTCCTGGCCGTTCACGTCGGCCAGGGGCACGCCGAAGCCGACGGGCCTGCCCGCCCGCACCCACCGCTCCCCGGTCGGGTGCGCGGCCACCGCGGCCTCGGTCTCGGCGTCCGGGAGGCGGAGCAGCACCCGGCCGTCCCCGCTCACCGAGGCGAAGACCCTGCCGCGCACCGAGAACGCGACCGTGCCGGAGCGGGTGCCCTCCTCGACCTCCGGGAGGGCGAGCGCGGCCTTGCGCAGCTGGGACAGAGTGGTCATGGGGCCGATGCTAGACGCCCCCGCCGACATACGGCCGGTGCGCGCCCGCGCCGAACCCGCCGCGTCCGGGGCATGACAGATGTCATGCCCGGTCCGTGCGGAACGCGGAGGGAACTCGTGACCCGCGGCACCCTGCGGCGATCACGCTCCGTACTAGCGTCGAACCATGCACAGCAACGACAGCTCCTCCTCCAGGGCTCCCCTCCCTCAGACGGAGGCCCCCTTCTCCGCGCCCCCGGGCGCGGGCGGGGCGCAGGCGCCCGCGCGCACGCCCTCCGGCCCGGCCGCGCCGCACCCGCGCCGCCGCGGCCCGTGTCCCCTCCCGCCGGGCGTGGAGTACCACCGGGTACTCGCCGGGGACAGGCGCCGGATCGGCCGGGGAGTCCTCGCGATCGCGCTCCTGGTGGCCGGGCTGTTCGCCTCCAACATCGTTCTGGCCGTGGCCGCCGCCTTCGCCGACAGCCTGATGGGCAGGACCAACCCGACCTTCGGCGGCACCGACTACACACCGCTCTTCCTCGCCGCGAACCTGGTGTCGATCGCCCTGCTCATCCCGTGGAGCATGCTGCTCCAACGGTGGCTCTACGGGGTGCGCGGCCCTTCGCTGCACTCGGTGCTGTCGAGTCTTCGCTTCGACCTGCTCGGCCGGGCGCTCCTGTTCATCGGCCCCCTCTGGCTGTTCCTCTCGTTCATCGGCCCCGCCGTCATGCCCCTGCGCGAGGTCCACTGGTCCACCGCCACACTCCTCACGGTCCTCGCCGTCAACCTCCTGTTGACGCCCCTCCAGGCGGCGGGTGAGGAGTACGGTTTCCGCGGGCTCGTGTTCCGCGTCGCCGGAAGCTGGGGGCGCGGCCCGCGTACGGCGCTGTTCCTCGGCGTCCTCGTCTCCGGTCTGGCGTTCACCGCCGTCCACCTCTCGACCGATCCGTGGTTCAACCTCTGGTGCCTCACGCTCTCCGTCAGCCTGGCCGTCGTCACCTGGCGCACCGGCGGCATCGAGATCGCGGTCGTCGTCCACGCTCTGCACAACACACTCGCCGCCCTGGTCCTCACGGTCCTGCACGCCGATCCGAACCCCGCGCTCGACCGTTCGGCGGGTACCGGGTCCGCTGCCCTGGCCGTGCTCTGCGTCGCCGTCGCGGCCGTCGCGGCGGTGGTGTGGTGGCGCACGCGCGGGACGGGACCGGCCCTGACCCCCTCCGGCCCGTGACCGGCGCGGGTATGACGGGAGAATCACGTCCATGAGCAATCCGCCGCTGGTCGGCGCGCGCAGGTTCGAGACCTACGTGCGCTGGTCCACCTACCTGGCCGTCGCGACTCCGGTCGGAACACTCCTCCGGAGCGCGGTGGAGGCCGACCGGCTCACTGGAGCTCCCCTGACCGCGCTGGTCGCGGCGGCCGTGCTGTGCCTGCTCCTGGTCGGCGGGAACGTCCTCGTCACCAAGTGGAGCATCGACACCGTCGTCGGACGCGCGCGGGGGTTCCCCGTCACCGCCGTCGTCGGGTGGGCCCTGGTCCTGGCGGCGTTCGTCGCCGTGGCCCTGATGCTTCCCCTTCCCGCGATGGACATGACGGTCGCGGCGGCGATCGCCTCGGCGGCCGCGAGCCTCGCACCGGCCCTCCACGCCCGCCGGGCGCTGCTGCTCCACGCGGCGGCGCTGGTGCTGAACACCGCGCTCGTGGGATTCGCGGACGTCGTGGTCCTGCTGGTCGGGGCGCTGATGATCAGCGCCGTCCTGTGGTTGTGCTGGTCCAGCGCGTGGATGCTGCGGGTGCTGCTCGAACTCCAGGCGGCCCACGAGGACCGCGCCGCGCTCGCCCTGGCCAACGAACGCCTGCGCATCTCCCGCGACCTGCACGACGTGTTCGGCCGCACCCTGGCCGCGATCGCGGTCAAGAGCTCGCTGGCCTCCGAACTCGTCCAGCGCGGCCACGGCGAACGGGCCGCGACGGAGATCTCCGCGATCCGCGGACTGGCCGAGGAGGCGGGCACCGAGGTCCGCCGCGTCGTGCGCGGCGAGCTGCGCACGACCTGGGAGGACGAGGTCTCGGGCGCCCGTTCTCTGCTCAGGTCCGCCGGTATCCGCTGCACGGTGACCGGGGATCCCGTCCCCGAGCGGTGCGCGGAGCCCCTGGCGTGGGTCGTGCGCGAGGGCGTCACCAACCTGCTGCGCCACGCCTCGGCCACCCAGGTCACCCTCGCGACCGCGAACGAGGACGGGGAGGTGCACCTGACCGTCGCCAACGACGGAGCCGGTCCCCCGCGGTCCGCGCGGGACGGCGAGGGCACCGGGCTGCGCGCGATGTCCGAGCGCCTGCACGCGCTCGGCGGGCACGTCACGGCGCGCCGTGACGGAGACTGGTTCCTGCTCGACGCCGTGCTCCCGCTTCCGAAGGACGCCCCCAGATGACACGCATCCTCGTCGCCGACGACGAACACCTCATCCGCGACGCCGTCGCCGGACTGCTCGACCTGGAGGAGGACTTCGAGGTCGTCGCCCAGGCGGCCTCCGGCGACGAGGCGCTGGCCATGGCCCTCAAACTCCGCCCGGACGTGGCCCTGCTCGACCTGCAACTGCCCGGCCCCGACGGCATCGAGATCGCCCGCAGGCTCGCCACCGAGCTGCCCGGATGCCGGTGCGTCATCGTCACCTCCCACGGCCGCCCCGGCTACCTGAAGTCGGCGCTCGCGGCGGGTGTGAGCGGCTTCCTGCCCAAGACCGTGTCCTCGCGCACCTTCGCCGAGGTCGTGCGCAAGGTCGCGGCCGGAGGCCGCTACGTCGATCCCGAACTCGCGGCCGAGGCGATCAGCGCGGGCGACTCCCCGCTCAGCCCGCGCGAGGCCGACGTGCTGGCCCTGGCCCGCGACGGCGCACCCGTGGAGGAGATCGCCCGGCGCGTCTCGCTCTCGCGGGGGACGGTGCGCAACTACCTCGCGGCCGCCGTCGCCAAGCTCGACGCCGCCAACCGGCACGAGGCCGCGCACATCGCCGCCGAACACGGCTGGATCTGAACGGAGCGGTTCACCGCGCCCGCCGGGGACTCAGTTGCCGCGACCCGCGTCCGGGCCGCGACGGGACCGGAGCCCGGCGCACGCCGACCCGGCGATGCCCTCCGCGCCCGCTAACCCCGGGCAGCGGCCAGCAGGACGTCCACCAACCGGTCGGCGGCGTCGGGACGCCCGTGCTCGCGGGCCCGCTCCGCGATCTGCGCGCGCCGCCGCGGGTCGGCCAGCAGCGGTTCCACCGCCGCCTGGAGCCCCTGGGCGTTGACCTGGTCCAGCAGGGCCACCGCCGCGCCCGACTCCTGGAGGTGGCGGGCGTTGTGGCGCTGCTCGTCCCCCGCCGACGAGGCCAGCGGAACGAACACGGCGGCCTTGCCCAGCGCGGTCAGCTCAGCGATCGTCCCCGCGCCGCTGCGGGAGACCACCACGTCGGCCAGCGCCAGCACGTCGGGGAGTTCGGGGCCGACGAAGTCCGTCAGGTGGTACCGCTCGGCGAGGCCGGGCGTGAGCTGGGCGGCGCTGCGGCGCGCCTCCTCCAGGTTCGCCGGTCCGCACTGGTGCACGACGTTGGCGCGCGCGAGCAGCCAGGGCAGGATGTCGCGGATCATGCCGTTGATCTGCACGGCGCCCTGCGCCCCGCCCGTGACGTAGACGGTGGGCAGCGAGGAGTCGTAGCCGGTGAACCCGAGCGCCTTGGGCGCCCGGTCGGCCTGCCCGGTCAGCACCTCGGGGCGCACCGGGTTGCCGGTGATGACCGCGCTGTCGCGCGCGGAGTCGGGGAGCAGCTCGGTCGTGGACGGGGAGGACACCGCCACACGGGCCGCGACGCGGGCGAGGACCTTGTTGGCCAGGCCCAGCCGGACCGTCTGCTCGTGCACCACGAGGGGACGGCGGCACATCTTCGCGGCCAGGCCCACGGGCACGGCCACGTAGCCGCCGGTGGCCAGCACCACGTCGGGGGCGAAGTCCGAGACCAGCGCGCGGGCCTGCGCGACGCCCCGGGGGACGTTGCTCATGTCCTTGATGTTGGCCCGGGAGGCGAGTTTGAGGGGGTTCTTCGAGCGCCGGATCTTGCCGGTCGCGACCGACTCGAAGGGGATGCCGTTGGCGGCGGCGACCCGGGACTCCAGGCTGTCCGCCGTGCCCACCCACAGCACGCTCAGGGCGACCCCGGCCGCCGCCAACCGGTCACGCAGCGCGCGGACGGCGGTGAGGGCCGGATAGGTGTGCCCGCCTGTTCCTCCTCCGGTCACGATCAGGCGCATGTCCCGTGCAGGGGGGTTGCCGCTGTTCACCAGTTCCTCCCGGAGGATGCCCCGGAGCGGGGCCGCAAGAAGCTACCGACAAAGAAAAGGGCCACACGGAGCGGCGCGGCGCTCGTCCTGTGCCCAACAGCACCGTAGCCGCCGCCGGACCCGTCCCGGTACGCCCCCCGCTCCAGCCGGGGTGGGGACGGCCACACCGGCCCCCGCGCGGGCGGGACGCGGCCGTGGTCCGCCCACCGCTCCGGCGTCCCTTCCGCCGAACGGAGAACGGCACCCGCGGGGAAGGGAGAGCGCGGGGAAGGCGCGGAACGTGTCCGGCCGTCGAATCGGCGTTCCCGGAAACAGTGGCGCGGCAC
>NZ_QPFC01000266.1:0-3031 GCF_003427465.1 Nocardiopsis sp. TNDT3
GGGGCCGCCGGCAGGGCTCTAGGCCGGACCGGTGGGCGGGAACGGGATCTCGGCCAGGGTCGGGATCAGCTGGGCCTCCTCGTAGTCCAGGTGGGCCTCCAGTTCCCGGGTCATCCGGTCCAGCTCCGCGCGGAACCGTTCGGGATCGGCCGTGGACAGGTCGGAGATGAGCGCCTCCAGCTCACCGCGGACGCGGTCCACGGTGCGGTGCTCCTCCGACAGCCGCCGCAGCGCCTCCTCCAGGTGAGGGACCTGCCGGCCCAGTGCCGGGAAGAGGCCGGACTCCTCACTGGAGTGGTGGAAGTGCAGGGACTCGCAGAAGGCCAGGCAGTGCTGGCGCAGCTGGAGGCTGAGCCCCAGCGGTGGCGGGCCGTCCCCGTCCGCCACGGCGGTGCGCTCGGCGAGGTGGGCCTCGGCCTCGGTGCGCACGTGCGCGAGCTGGCCGCGCAGCCAGGTGTGGATCTCCACGAGCTTGTCGGCGAGGTTGGCCACCTCCGCGGGTCCGTCCGCGTGGACGCGGTCCAGGGCGACCACCGGCAGGACCCGCTCGGTTCCGGCCTGGTAGTCGGCGTATCCGGAGTCCGCGCGGACGAACTCGGCGAACAGGCGGTCGCGGTCGGCGCCCTCGGCGGGGACGGCGACGGCGTCGAACGTCTCGGTGCCCACTTCCACGCGCACCATGGGGTGGGCGAGGACGTTGCGGTACCAGTCGGGATGGCGGTCCGAGCCGCCCGCGGAGCCGACGACGAGTACGCGTCCGTCGACGCGGACGAAGCCGAGCGGGGTGGTGTGCTCGCGGCCGGAGCGGGCCCCGACGGTGGTGAGCAGCAGGAGGTCGCCGCCCTCGAACATGCCGCCGACGCGGCCCCCGTTGGCGCGGAACTCCTCCACGACGGGGACGTTGAAGTCGCTGACGTGGGGTTCGGCGGTCCGGACGTGCGGGTTTTCGGTCACAGGTCTCCTTCGGGATGGTGGTCATGGGCGCGACCGTCCCCGAAGGCACCCGCGGCGGCCCGGGCGCGCAGGCGCACGGGTGGCGGGTGGACGTGACAGGGAGCCCGGGCGTGGCCGGGCCGGAAGAGGACTCCGGGGAGGTCGCGAGGGGTCTGGGCGCGTTCGGGCGCGGCTGGGGCCGGCGCCGTCGGAACGGCTAGACGCGGTCCGCGGTGTGTGTGCTCACAGTGCGCTCCCGGATGTCAAGGTGCCTCCATACCTACCGACCGGCCCACTGCTCTGTGGTCGGTGGCACGCGACACGGGGGTGAACCTACACCATCGGGCGGGAGGAGCGCCACAGGGCGGGGGCCGCCCGACCGGACCCCGTGCTCAGTCGCCGACGGGCGCGGGAGCGGCGGGCCGGACCTGCCCGGGGTCGGGGATGCCCAGGTCGGGGGCTCCGCCGAGTTCCACGAACGTGTACCGCGTGTACCACCGCTCCGGTTCGGGGGCGGAGGGGTCCAGGAACGAGACCGGGACCCCCTCCGACACCGGGCGTCCATTGAGCACGCCTCCGCCGGAGCCCTCCGTGGCGAAGCTCAACGGGACCCCGTCCTCGGTCGCGACCAGGGCGAACACCGTGTCCGCCTCCCCCGGCCCTGCCTCCGCGGGGAACGTGCCCTCCACCCGGATCGCGGGCACGCCGTCGGGGGCCTCACCGCCCAGGTGTCCGAAGGCGTCCTGGGCGGGCGGGGGCGCGGCGAGGACCACCTCCTCCTCCGCGGTGACGGTCCCCTCCTCCGCCGCGCGGACGAGCGGTGCGACCACCTCCGCGGGCGAGAACACCTCCTCCGTCAGCCCCGGCTCAGCCGCGTACCAGGTCGGCGTCGCGTTCCAGGCGGAGTTCTCCGCGCGCAGCAGGTCGCCGTCGACCATCAGCAGGTCGCTGGTGCGTGCGCCGCTGACGGTACTGGTCCAGCGCAGCGCCTCCGGCGGTCCCGCCTGGTAGAGCACCCGGTCGAAGAGGGTGGGGTCGGTACCGGTGGGAAGCGGCTGGCCGTGGCCCTCCCCGTTCCCGGCGTGGGTGAGCAGGGTCAGCTCGAAGGAGTCCGCGGCCAGGAGGGTGTCGAGCGAGGCCGCCACCAGCTCCGTTCCGCTGAGGGGCCCGGTCGGCGGATCCCCCGCGGTGGCCCCGTCCGCCCCGGAGCCGGAGTCGGCCGTGGTGGTGCCGGACTCCCCGGACAGGGCGCTCAGGAGCAGGTAGCCGCCGCCGACGGACACGGCCAGGAGCACGGCCGCGGCGACCGCCAGAACGGGAAGCCGGCGCCGGGCTTCCGCGCGGCGGCGCCCACGCGAGCGCCCTCCTGTCGCCCCTCCGCCGGTCTCCTGCCCGTCGGCTGCCCGCCCGCTGGTCGCGCGCCTACCGGGCTCACGCCCACCGGTCCCACCATCGCGGACGGTCCCGGTCGCCCGGCCCCGGGTTCCGCGGCCCCGGGCGCGCGGACTCCACCGGGGGGAGGCATCCGATTTCGCGGCCTCGGCCTCGCGCTCCGCCATGTGCAGGGCGGAGCTGATCCACTCCGCGGGCTGACCGCGGTCCGCGTCCACGCGCGGCCAGTGGGCGCGGACGAGCGCGCGCAGCCGGTCCGCCCACACGTCGGGGGTGGCGCTGTCCTCCACGCCCGCCAGCAGCAGGCACTCCAGGTAGGCCTCCTCCGCCGCGGGGCGCCGCCCGGGATCCTTCGACAGTGCCCGGGCCAGCAGGGGACGCAGCCCCTCGGGAACGTCGGTGAGGTCGACGGTGTCCTCACCGGCCCGGCGGGCCGCCTCCGGCGGTGCGGCGTCCGTACCGAACGGGGCGTGCCCGGTCGCGGCGAACACCACCAGGCAGGCCCAGGAGAAGACGTCGGAGGCGGTGTCGGGCCGCGCGCCCGCGTAGCGCTCCGGGGCCAGCCAGCCGACGCTGCCCGCGGTGGTCAGGGAGTCCGTGTCGTCCACCCGGCGGGCGATGCCGTGGTCCACGAGCCGGGGGCCCTCCGGGGTGAGGAGGGCGTTTCCGGGTTTGACGTCCCCGTGCGGTACGCCCGCTGCGTGGA
>NZ_QPFC01000267.1:0-1621 GCF_003427465.1 Nocardiopsis sp. TNDT3
TGCCGCGACCACCGGTCTTGACCTGCGCCTTGACGACGACGCGGGGCTTGCCGGCGGCGGCGAACTCATCAGCGATGGCACGCGCCTCAGCGGCCGTGCTCGCCACCTTCCCCTGGGGTACGGGAACCCCGTACTCTGCGAAGAGTTGCTTCGCCTGGTATTCGAACAGGTCCACGAGGGTCCGTCCTTGTAACTCGCTGGCTCAGGATGTCTACCGGGGTGGCCTCGTCCGGATCGGCTGTGACCCACTGACACGTGTCACACGGGGCGCACGAGGCACAACCCCGCGGTCTGCGCCGCTTACAGAAGATCGAGATCGCCGCGGCGTTGCCACCCGCGACATGCGCAAAGCTTAGTCGCCTGAAATCCGGCCGCCAGACACCGGGGGCGGGGTTGACCGGCCCCGGCCCGTCCCAAAAGCCGCTCAGGCGGCGTCGCGGAAGCACCCGCGTGGGAAAATATGTGACCAGGGACACGACATAACACCACGGGGGCGCCTTTCGCCCGGATACGGCCCCCTGGACGGGTGCGACCAACATCACCCGGCGAAGAAGGGGACGGAGGGAACTCCTGTGGCGCGTGAGGGGCTCAGGCCGCGTGCGCCGGACGGACGTTCTCCCGCACCCAGTCGGCGATCTCCGAAGTCGGAGCGCCCGGAGTGAAGATCTTGGCGACGCCCAGGCGTTCGAGTTCGGCGATGTCGGCGTCGGGGATGATCCCGCCGCCGAACACCCGGATGTCCTCCGCGCCGTTCTCCCTGAGCAGCTCCAGGACCCGGGAGAACATGGTCATGTGGGCGCCGGAGAGCACGGACAGTCCGATGGCGTCGGCGTCCTCCTGGAGCGCGGCCGCCACGATCATCTCGGGCGTCTGGCGCAGACCCGTGTAGATGACCTCGACACCGGCGTCACGCAGCACGCGGGCCACGATCTTGACACCGCGGTCGTGTCCGTCCAGCCCCGGTTTGGCTACGACGATCCGTGGTGCGCCCTCGGCCATGGCAAACCCCTCACGAGTGTTCCCCCGACCGCCCGGCCCTCCTTGTGGGAGGCCCCCGGGTGCGCGGGGACGAGACGATGAACTCGCATGAAGCGTAACGCAGGTCACTGTCGGGTGACGGGCGCGGGGACGGGTATCGTCCGAACATGGGAGACGATGTCACCGAATTCGACCAGACCAGCACAGAGGACCTGCGGGACCGCGCCGTCGAACTGGCACGGCAGCGGTGGGACCTGCGCTTCTTCTGGCGGCTCCTCAGGCTGATCCCGGCCGCCGAGGCGGCGGCGGGCAACGAGGAGGCCAGTGAGGCGAGCGTCGCCCAGCTGTCCGGTTTCGTGTACGAGGCGCTGTCCGCCGAGGCCGACCCGGACGTCCAGGAGGCGTTGCGCCCGGTGTACGTGCAGTACCTCCTCGACCACGGTGAGACCGCCGAGGGCGTGACCGGGGACGGTGGCGCGGGGGCCACCGGGATCCCCGGCGGCGCCGACGCCCCGGCCAGCGGCACGGAAGGCCCCGTGCGCGGCGGCGCGGACGCCCCCGCGAACCCTCCCGCGCCCGGGACGCGCGACGACCGCGGCGGCCCCCTCTGAGCCCCTCGTAGACGGCGGGCCTCCGGGCCGGT
>NZ_QPFC01000268.1:0-2434 GCF_003427465.1 Nocardiopsis sp. TNDT3
GCGGGGGGCCAGGTGGGACACGGCGCTCCCGTTCGGCGGGCGGGGCACACGGGACGGGCCCGAACGCGCGGTCCCGCTCAGTGTTTCGGGTGCACCGAATTCTACCTGTCGTTCATGAAAATGTGTTGTCGTGAAGGAGAGCGAAAGATTTGAGTGTTTTTCTTGAGGTATAGGTGAATTTAGATAAACAAGTTAAGAAAAGGGGGTTGTGTGCGGTACCCGGGCCGTCCGCCTCCGGCGACGGACGGCCCGGACGCGCTGGTCAGGAGGCCGGTACCGGTTCAGGGGTCCGACGGCGGGGGCGACCCCACGGCATGAGGCGGTCCACGGAAAGGCGGCCGCCCGTGAACCCGAGGGCCAGGGCGACGGCGCCGAGGACGAGCACGAACTCGAAGCCGCCGACCAGCGGGTCGCCGACGTGGGCGAAGAAGTAGGCGCCGGCCATCATGAAGGCCAGGAGGATCCCGGCCAGGGGCAGGGCGAACCCGACGATGAGGGCCAGCCCGGCGCCCACCTCGATGCTCGCCCCCAGGAGGGCGGCGAACTGCGGGAAGGGGATCCCCATGGACGCGAAGCCCTGGGCGGTGCCGTCGAGGTCGGACATCTTCGGCCAACCGTGCGCGATGAAGACGACGCCGACCACGACTCTGGCGAGCAGCGCGACGACGTCCCCCACGCGGGACATGAGCGGATTCTCGGTCATAGCGGTTCCTGTTCCTGTGAGCGGGTAACCCAGGAGGAGGTCGTGGCCTCGCACCGTTGCTTGAGACTACAACCTTTTCCTGGGAAAGCAGATGATAGTACGCATCCACCCGGACACATAGAGTGCCAACGAGGGATATTTCTCCCCCGTGGCGTCCGCCCTGGTGAGAGCCGACAACAGAACGCGGCTCAGTCCCGGCGCACCGTACCGGTCGGCCCCGTGTACCGCGGCTCCTCGCCCCCGGGGTCGAGCACGCCGAGCATGGACTCCGCGATCCCCCGCAGCTGCTTGACCTGGTCGCCGGTGAGCGCGTCGAAGAGCACGCGCCGGACCTCGTGCACGTGGCCCGGCGCCGCCTCGCGCAGCACGACCGCCCCCTCCGGGGTGAGCTCGGCCAGGGTGGTGCGCCGGTCTCCCGGGCGCTTGGACCTGCGGACCAGGCCGTCCGCCTCCAGGCGGGCGACCGCGTGCGAGAGGCGGCTGGGCGAGGAGCGCAGCCGCCTGGCCAGCTCGGTCATCGTCATCACGCGCTCGGGCGCCTCGGACAGCTTCACCAGGATCTGGTAGTAGGCGTGGGACATGCCGGAGTCCTGTCTGAGCTGCCGGTCCAGCGCCCCGTCCAGCAGGTGGACGGCGGCCAGGAAGGCCCGCCACGTCTGCTGTTCGTCCTCGTCGAGCCACCGCGTCTCGGCCATCGGGCCCGTGCCCCCAGGGGTAACTTGAGAGTTCAACTGTGTTCTGGTCAAATATCCATCTTCCAGGCATAGGAGAGCGGCCACGGCACAGCGGCCGAGGCGCGTCCCGACCCCGTGCCTCAGCCGCGGGGCGTCGCCGCCGGCGGACGACACCGGGTGGACCCGCCAGCCGGTCGACCGGTCCTGCGGCCTCACCCGCCCGAGTGGGGTCCTCCGGTGTCTGCGCACTCGAAGGACGCTCCGTCCACCGTCGGCGCCACGGCGGACGGGGCCCTCTGACCTAAGGCTCCTGGGGTTTCCCGCAACGCTACTACGGAGTCACATACGCCGCCCCGGGTACGCACCGCCCTCGTTCGAGGCCCCCGCGCCGGGCCGCCGCACGCCCGCCCGGCGCCGCGCGTGTCGGTACCGCTTGGGACACTCTCCCCCATGACGGACACACGCGATCCCGCGGACGCGCGCACGGTCGAGGAGCTGGTGGCCTCGGCGGGCGGAGCCGAGTACCTGTGCTTCTGGGGCCACCAGCCGCCCGCCTCCGGAGGCGTGTCGGCGAGCTGCCTGTCGCAGTGGTGGCCCGCCGACTTCACGGTGGAGGGGGTCGGCTACCGCACCGCGGAGCACTACATGATGGCCGCCAAGGCCCGCCTGTTCGGCGACGCCGAGGCCGAGGAGCGGATCCTCGCGGCGGGCCACCCCCGGGACGCCAAGGTGATCGGCCGCCAGGTGCGCGGCTTCGACGAGCGCGAGTGGGAGGCGGCCCGCTTCGGGATCGTGGTCGAGGGCGGCCTCGGCAAGTTCGGCCAGAACCCGGAGCTGCGCGAGTTCCTGCTCGGCACCGGCGGACGGGTGCTGGTGGAGGCCAGCCCCCGCGACCGGGTGTGGGGCATCGGACTGGGCGCCGAGAACGACGACGCGCGGGTCCCCGAGCGCTGGCGGGGCCTCAATCTGCTGGGGTTCGCCCTGATGGAGACCCGGGCCCGCCTGGCCGCGGCCCGGTGACGCCGGGTCCGGCCTCCGCCGGACCCGCGCGGCCGGG
>NZ_QPFC01000026.1:0-4805 GCF_003427465.1 Nocardiopsis sp. TNDT3
CCACATGTGGTCACCGCTCCGGGACGGGCAGCGCGCCGGAGACCGGGAACACCCGTGCGGGTCGTCCTTTCCGTCCCCACCCGGTGCTCCGCACCCCGTGCGTCCCACCGGCCGCGGCCCCGAAGCCCTCCCGGGGCCATCCTCACCCGGAACCGCCCGCCGCGCCGTGACGCCGCGCCCTTCAGGCCTCCTCGGAAGCCTCCTCGGCCCCCTCAGCGGGCTCACCGGCCTCCTCGGAGGGGTCGGCGTCCTCCTCCGGGGCGTCGGGGACCCCGTCCATGTAGCTCTGGCCGGGGGTCGTGGTCCCCAGCAGCTGGGACACCGTGACCATGGTGTACCCCTGCTCGTCCAGTTCCCGGATGGCCGTGCGGGAGGCGTCGACGGTGGTGCCGTGGATGTCGTGCATGAGGATGATCGCCCCGTCCGAAGCGCCCTCCAGCACCCGGTCGTGGATCACCGAGGCCTTGCGGTCCTTCCAGTCGAGGGTGTCCACGCTCCACAGGATCTGGGCCAGGCCCATGTCCGCGGTCACCGAGGCCACGCCCTCGTCGGTCGAGCCGTAGGGCGGGCGCATGAGGTTCATGGTGTAGCCGGTCTCGCGGTACACCAGCGCCTGCACGACGTCCAGGTCCGCGCGCACCCCTCCCGCGCCCAGACCGGCCAGGTCGGGGTGGTTCAGGGTGTGGTTGGCGATCTCGTGCCCCTCCGCGTAGGCGCGCCGCACCGTGTGCGGGTGCTCCATGACGGGGTTGCCGGTGACGAAGAACGTGGCCCGCGCGTCGTACTCGGCGAGGGCGTCCAGCAGTTCGGGGGTGCGCCCGCCGGGCCCGTCGTCGTAGGTCAGCGCCACGCACTTGGTTTCGGGGTCGGAGCAGTCGACCTCGGGGTCCACCGCGGGCACCTGCCCGGGCACGGCGCCCTCCTCCTGGCCGTCCTTGTCGGCCTGGGGCGGGGCGGCGATGGAGAAGTCCTCCACGCCCACGGTCGCGGCGTCGCGCACGCGCAGGCCCAGTTCGGACAGCAGGCCCTCGGCCTCACCGGCGGCGACCACCGCGCGCGTGCGGCCCTCCTCCGCCGGGGCGACCTGCCCGGCGTCGAACTCCACGACCAGGTCGCCGTCGGGGTTGAAGCCCACCGAGTCGTAC
Organism: Nocardiopsis sp. TNDT3; assembly: GCF_003427465.1. NCBI lineage: Bacteria > Bacillati > Actinomycetota > Actinomycetes > Streptosporangiales > Nocardiopsidaceae > Nocardiopsis > Nocardiopsis sp. TNDT3. The sequence goes on from NZ_QPFC01000026.1 coordinate 1,146, forward strand.
AGGGAGCTGATCGGGTGGACGACGCCGGGGTCGGCCGGGCCCTCCCCGCCCTCCCCGCTTCCGACGGCGCCGCGCACCAGGCCGTTGAGCTCCTCCAGCTGCTCCTGGCCGCCGACCAGTGCGGCGGAGGGGTGGTGCGCCGCGGTCTCGGTGTCGTACCAGTAGGTGGTGTACCCCTCCCGGGACCCCTCGGAGTCGGTCTCCACCCGGGTCACGCGGACCCCCAGCAGGCCGTCGCGCGCCGCGGTCAGGTTCCACCCCGCCTCGAAGGAGACCGCGCCGGGGTTGGCGGCCTCGAAGGCGTGCACCTCGTCGGTCAGCTCACGCTCCAGGAAGTCGGCCAGCGGCTCGGCGTTGGGGATCACCGGATAGGTCACCGCGACGGAGATCTCCCCGTCGTAGGGCAGTTCGGCCTCCTCCAGGCCCGCCACCGCGGCCGCGTCCACCTCGGTGAGCCCGTCGGGCTCACCGGAGGCCGGGGGCGACGGCTCGCTCTCGGAGACCGGCGCTCCATGCGTCCGCGGCCCGGGCTCGGGCTCCCCGGAGGAGCGGGTGGCCAACAACACCATGCCCGCCAGGACCGCCAGGGCTACCACGACCGTGATCAGGGGGTGGTCCGGTGCCATGGCGAGGCGGGACTGCTTACTCACGAGGGAATCTCCACGTTCATCGCTCAGACGAACGTCCGCGGGGAGCAGAGGGGAGCTCACCCGCGCAACGCTTGACTTCGTGTGTGACGCCGGTCGAAGGACGGGGGTTCTCACCGTCCGGGCCGGGCGCATGGGGCCGCACGCCGGGTACAGGGGCGAAGGGGGCCCTCCCTATACTTGCAGCCGTGGAAGGTACATGATCCACCCCCGCGTCCCGGGTCCGGCCCGGAACGGGCGGGGCGGAACCATGTCGCAAGAGGGAACCCGGTGCGAGTCCGGGACTGCCCCGCAGCGGTATGGGGGAACGAACGTCGCCATGAGCACTGGTAGTGCCGGTCGCGGAGACCGCACACCGGGAAGCGGCGGCCAGTAGGAGGAGCGGTGTCGGCACCGCCCGCGCCCCCGAGTCCGAAGACCTGCCTCCACCCGGCGACGCACCCGCGGCGCCGGTGGTCCCGCGCCCCGAGGGAGGGCCGGAGGCGGTGGCAGGTCCGGTGCGCGCCCGCGGCGCGTCCGTCGGCGTGTCCTCCCCTCTTCTCCCCTCGCGGCCGGTACCCGGCTTTCGACGAGGGAGAGAAGCTCATGACCACGACCCCCGCGCCGTCCGCGGCCCCGGGCGGACCACGCCCCTCCGTGCGCTCGACCGTGCACGGCTACCCGCGCATCGGCCCCGCCCGCGAGCTCAAGCGCGCCTGCGAGTCCCACTGGAGGGGCCGCACCACCGCCCGCGAACTGGACGAGGTCGCCGCCGGGCTGCGCCTGGGCGTCTACGCCCAGATGCGCGAGGCCGGTGTCGACGACATCCCCTCCAACACGTTCTCCTACTACGACCACGTGCTGGACACCGCGGTCCTGTTCGACCTGGTCCCCTCCCGCTTCGCCCCTCCCGCCGCGGCGGCGGACCGCGAGGAGGAACTGCGCCGCTACTTCGCGCTCGCCCGCGGCGAACAGGGCGCCCCGCCGCTGGAGATGACCAAGTGGTTCGACACGAACTACCACTACCTGGTCCCCGAGCTCTCGCCCGGCAGCCGTCCCCGCCTGGTGGGCGACAAGCCCGTCGCCGAGTTCCGAGAGGCGGCCGAGGCGGGTTTCCACACCCGCCCGGTCCTGGTCGGTCCGCTCACCTTCCTGCTGCTGGCCAAGCCCGCCGACGGCGCCCCCGAGGGCTGGGAACCCGTCCAGCTGCTCGACCAGCTCCTGGAGGCCTACGCCCAGCTGCTCGGCGACCTGCGGGCCGCGGGCGCCACCGAGGTCCAGCTGGACGAGCCGATCCTGGCCACCGACGAGGGCCGCGCCGCCGTCGGCCACCTGGAGCGCGCCTACCAGTACCTGGGCGCGGTCACCGACCGCCCCTCCCTGCTGGTGTCCACCTACTTCGGCTCCATCGGCTCCGCCGCCCTGCGCGTCCTCAAGGACTCCGCGGTCGAGGCGGTCGGCCTGGACCTGGTCACCGACGACGAGGGCGTGGACGACCTGGTGCGGGTCTCCGGCCTGGGCGCCACCCGCCTGGTCGCGGGCGTGGTGGAGGGGCGCAACGTCTGGCGCACCGACATCCCGGCCGCCGTCGCCGCGCTCGGTACCCTGCTCGCCCTCACCGACGAGCTGACCGTGAGCACCTCCTGCTCCCTGCTGCACGTGCCCCTGGACCTGGACGCCGAGCCCTTCCTGGCCCCCGAGCTGCGCGGGGCCCTGGCCTTCGCCAAGCAGAAGGCCGAGGAGACGGCCCTGCTCGGCCGCGTGCTGTCCGAGGGTGCCGAGTCCGAGCACACCGGACGGGGCGGCGTCCGTCCCCCCGCCTTCACCGACGCGCGCGTGCGCGCCCGCCTCGACGCCCTGGGCCCGGACGCCTACGAGCGCCCGCGGGAACGCGGCAGGCCCACCGACACCCCGCTCACCACGACCACCATCGGGTCCTTCCCGCAGACCGCCGAGCTGCGCCGCGCCCGCGCCGCGCACCGCAGGGGGGAACTGGCGGAGGACGCCTACAAGGCCGTCCTGCGCGAGGAGATCGACCGGGTCGTCGCGCTCCAGGAGGAGATCGGACTGGATGTGCTCGTGCACGGCGAGCCCGAGCGCAACGACATGGTCCAGTACTTCGCCGAGCAGCTGGAGGGCTACGCCACCACCGAGAACGGCTGGGTGCAGTCCTACGGTTCGCGGTGCGTGCGCCCGCCGATCCTGTTCGGCGACGTCTCGCGCCCCCAGCCGATGACGGTCGAGTGGACCACCTACGCCCAGTCGCGCACCGACAAGCCGGTCAAGGGCATGCTGACCGGTCCGGTCACCATGCTCGCCTGGTCGTTCGTGCGCACCGACCAGCCGCTGGGCGAGACCGCACGCCAGGTGGCCTTGAGTTTGCGCGACGAGGTCGCCGACCTGGAACGCGCCGGGATCCGCCATATCCAGGTGGACGAGGCGGCCCTGCGCGAACTGCTGCCGCTGCGCTCGGAGCACCGGGCGCGGTACCTGGACTGGGCGGTGGGCTCCTTCCGCCTGGCCACGTCGGGGGTGTCGCCGTCCACGACCATCCACACGCACATGTGCTACTCGGAGTTCGGGCTGATCGTCGGCGGCATCGAGGCGCTGGACGCCGACGTCACCAGCGTGGAGGCCGCCCGCTCGCGCATGGAGCTGGTGCGGGACCTGGGCGAGCGCGGCTACGGGCGCGGGATCGGCCCGGGCGTGTACGACATCCATTCCCCGCGGGTGCCCTCGGTGGAGGAGATCGAGGGGGCGCTGCGGCTGGCGGTCGCGCACATCGACGCCCGGAACCTGTGGGTGAACCCCGACTGCGGCCTCAAGACGCGCGGTTACGCCGAGGCCGAACAGGCCCTGCGCAACATGGTCGAGGCGGCCCGCCGGGTGCGCGCCGACCTGGCGTGAGCCCGGCGGTGTTTTTGTGGACCTCCGCTTCGCCTCGGTCCGTGTCCGGGCGCCCGGAGAACGGGAATCGGGTTGAAGCAGGCACAGTGGCGCCTCCGGTGAGACGGCTCGTGCCCACACCGTCGCC
>NZ_QPFC01000269.1:0-3645 GCF_003427465.1 Nocardiopsis sp. TNDT3
GGCGCACCGCCTCCCGGTGCGCCCGGCCCCGGGTCAGACCAGCCCGCGGCGGACCAGCAGGGGCTCCATCCGGGGCTCACGGCCCAGGAAGTCGCGGACCGCCTCCATGGGGTCCACACCGCCGCCCACGGACAGCACCCTCTCCCGGAAGCGGTCCCCGCCCTCCCGGGTGAGGCCGCCGTTCTCGGTGAACCACTCCACGCTCTCGGCGTCCAGGACCTCGCTCCACACGTAGGAGTAGTAGCCCGCGCTGTAGCCGTTGGCGAACACGTGCATGAAGTACGCCGACCGGTAGCGCGGACGGACCAGGGGGTGCAGGGCCCCCGCCGCCTCCAGGGCGCGCGCCTCGAAGGAGGCCGGGTCCTCCACGGCCTCGCCCGGGGCCAGGCGGTGCCACGACCAGTCCAGGAGCGCCGCGGCCAGGTACTCGAAGGTCGCGAAGCCCTGGTTGAACTGGCGGGCGGCCGTCAGGCGCTCCACGAGTTCGGCGGGCACCGGCTCACCGGTCTCGTGGTGGCGGGCGTAGTGGGACAGGACCTCCGGCCAGGTCGCCCACATCTCGTTCACCTGGGAGGGGAACTCCACGAAGTCGCGCGGCACGCTCGTGCCCTGCACGCGCGGGAACCGCACGGCCGACAGCAGCCCGTGCAGGGCGTGGCCGAACTCGTGGAAGGCCGTCTCGACCTCGTCGAAGGTGAGCAGGGTGGGGCCCGAGGCAGGCTTGGTGATGTTGAGGTTGTTCACCACCACCGGCCGCTCGTCCAGCAGGAAGGACTGGTCGACCAGGTTGTGCATCCACGCGCCGCCGCGCTTGGTCGGTCTGGCGTAGGGGTCCAGCAGGAACAGCCCCAGGGGCGAGCCGTCCCGGTCGAACACCTCCCACACCCGCACGTCCTCGTGGTAGCCGCGCAGGTCGGGCCGCTCGGCGAAGGTGATCCCGTACAGCAGCGTCGCGGCGTGGAAGACGCCGTCCCGGACCACCCTGCCGAGTTCGAAGTAGGGGCGCAGGACGCTGTCGTCGAAGTCGTAGCGCTCCCTGCGCACCTGCTCGGCGTAGAAGGGCCAGTCCCAGGGCTCGATGTCGTGCCCGGCGTGCTCGGCCAGGGCCCGGGCCTCCTTCTCGACGTTGCGCCGGGCGGGTCCGACGAGCTGGCCGAGCCGCTCCTCGACCGCGTCGACGGTCTTGGCGGTCTGGTCCGCGACCGTGTAGGCCGCGTGGTCGGGGTAGCCGAGCAGCGCGGCCCGCTCGGCGCGCAGGACGGCCATGCGCGCGGCGATGTCGAGGTTCTCGGGGGCGCGCTCGGCGCTCAGGGTGTAGAGCCGCTCACGGGTGGCGCGGTTGGTGAGCTGGGCCAGCGCGGGCTGCACGGTGGTGTTGAGCAGGGGCAGGACGTACTCCCCGTCCCGCTCGATCGCGCTGATGTGCGCCTCGTCCAGGCCGTCGAGGTCGGAGACGTCGCCGGTGACGAGGGAGGCCTCGCGGGTGGCCCGGACCACGTTGCGGGAGAACTCGGTGCTCAGTCCGGCGAGTTCGGTGTTGAGCTCGCGCAGCCGGGCCTGCTGGTCGTCGTCCAGGTCGGCGCCCGCCTTGACGAAGTCGAGGCGGTACCGCTCCAGCAGCCAGGCCTCCTGCGGGTCGGAGGCGGTGACCTGCCGCACGCGCTCCCACAGGTCCCGGTTCAGCGAGATGGCGTCCCGGTGCTGTGCGGCCCTCGGGGCGATCTCCCGCTCGATCTCCTCGATGCCGTCGGTGGCGTCGGAACCGGCCAGGGTGTGCAGGACGGTCTCCACCCTGGCCAGGAGCGCGCCGGAGCGCTCCAGTGCCGCGATGGTGTTGTCGAAGGTCGGGGGCCGCGGGTCGCGGACGATCGCGTCCACCTCGGCGAGGTGCTCGGCCACGCCCTTGTCGAACGCGGGCAGGAAGTGCTCCTCGCGGATGGCCGCGAAGTCGGGGAGCCGGTAGGGAAGCTCGCTCGGGGACAGGAACGGGTTGTCGGTCAAGGATCGTGCTCCTCGTTCGTCGTTACCGGCCCCGCTCCCCCGCGGTGGTGCGCGGCGGAGCTGTGGAACACGCGCCGGACTCCGCGGCGTCAGGGTTCTCGGCCGGGCGGGCTCCGGTGCTCGGGGCGCTCGTGCTGTTCTACCTTGCTCCCCGCCCCGTGTCACCCGCACGCCCGGGAGCGTCGCCGGTCGCGGTCGGCCGTCCACGCCAGGGGGACGCCGCCCTCTCGACCATCTCCAGCAGCCGGACCAGTCCCTCCTCGAACTCGGCGTCCCAGTCCACCGGGCGGTCCAGCACCTCGCCGAGCCGGTGGTGCGCGGGCACCTGCGCCGGGTCCGCCAGCTCGCGGCGCCCGCGCGTGCCGAGGTTGCCCTCCCCGAAGCGGCCGTTGACCTCCGAGACCGCGAAGCCCAGCACGAACGTGCTGATCATCCGTTCCAGGGCCGCCACCCGCGCATCCGGTACACCCGCGTCCAGCAGCGCCGCGTAGAGCACGTCCACGACCCGCATCGCCTCCGGGAGCTCGGCGGGCCGGTCCAGCAGCAGGGGGAACGTCCGCGGGTACCGGTGCGCCAGCGAGCGGGCCCCGCGGGCGCAGGCCAGCAGCCGGTCGCGCCAGTCAGCCCCGGGGACGGGCCGGGCTTCGGGGCCCGGCAGGGACAGCTCCCGCAGCAGGCGTCCGACGAGGCCGTCCAGGAGGGCCTCCTTGTCCTCGAAGTACCCGTACAGGGCCATCGGGGTGAGGCCGATGTCGGTCGCGACCGCGCGCATCGACACGGCCGCCAGCCCCCGCTCCTCCGAGAGCCGCAGGGCCGCGTCGAGGATCTCCGGCCTTCTTTCTTGCTTGATCTTTCGCACAGCCATAGTCTACACCGTATACAAACAATGAAAAATTCTGAGAAGAGAACGAGGAAAACCCCCATGCTCGAAGCGTTATCCCTGTTCAAGGACTTCGGAACCGTCCGCGCGCTGGACGGTTTCACCCTGGTCGCCGAACCCGGCGAGATCGTCGGACTGGTCGGCCACAACGGAGCGGGGAAGACCACGTTCGCCCGTGTCGTCTCGGGCCTGCTGCGCCCCGACGGCGGCCGGGCGCTGATCGGCGGGGAACCGCCCCGGGCCGCCCGCCGCCTCCTGGGCCTGGCGCCCCAGCACCTCGCGCTGTACCCGACCCTCACGCCCCGGGAGACCCTGCGCCTGTTCGGCGGCCTGCACGGTCTGCGCCGCCGCTCCCTGGACGCGGCCGTCGACGAGGTCGCCGACGCGCTCCGACTCACCGGTTTCCTCGACCGCCGGGTGGGCGTGCTCTCCGGAGGCCAGCAACGCAGGGTGCAGGCCGCCGCCGCGATGGTCCACCGCCCCTGCCTCCTGCTCCTGGACGAGCCGACCGCGGGTGTGGACCCCGAGACCCGCCGGGCCCTCCTGGACGCGGTGCGCGCCCGGGCCGAGCAGGGCTCCACGATCGTCTACACCACCCACTACCTGCCCGAACTCACCGAGCTGGGCGCCAGCATCGCCGTGGCGCACGGGGGCCGGGTCCTCGCCCGGGGCAGCGCCCCGGAGCTGCTCGGCGGCCTGCCCGGAGAGGTGCGCCTGTCCTTCGACGACGAGGAGGTGCGCGTGCCCACCACCGACCCCACCGC
>NZ_QPFC01000270.1:0-11292 GCF_003427465.1 Nocardiopsis sp. TNDT3
CCCGTACGGGGCGGCGGGTGGGACGAAGCGAAGCGAAGGCCCGGAGAGGACACCGCCTAGGACCCGGGCTCGAACCAGACCGCGCCGAGCGGGGGCAGGACGACCTCCGCCGAGAACGGCTGCCCGTCCCAGGGCACGGGCTCGGCGTCCACGCGGGCGGGCGCCGGGTGGTCCGACCCGCCGAAGCGCGCCTCGTCGGTGTTGAGCACCGCGTTCCACCGGCCCCCGGAGGGCAGGCCCATCCGCCGCCCCGTACGGGGCACCGGCGAGAAGTTCACCGCGCAGGCGAGCACAGAGCCGTCGTCGCCGTGGCGCAGGTACGACAGCGTGTTCCCCTCGCGGTCACCGCCGTCCAGCCAGGTGAAGCCCGCCGGTTCGGTGTCCTGGGACCACAGCGCGGCCCGGGGCCGGTAGGCCTCGTTGAGCGTCCGCACCAGGCGCTGCACCCCCGCGTGGTGCTCGAACTGGAGCAGCCACCACGGCACGCCCTCCCGGTGCGACCACTCGTCGCCCTGGGCGATCTCCCCGCCCATGAACAGCAGCTGCTTGCCCGGGTGGGACCACATGAACGCCAGGAGCGCGCGCAGGGTCGCCGACCGCTGCCACTCGTCGCCGGGCGGCTTGTTGAACAGCGACTGCTTGCCGTGCACCACCTCGTCGTGCGACAGCGGCAGCACGTAGTTCTCGCTGTAGGCGTAGACCATCGAGAACGTGACGTCGTCGTGGTGGTACTGGCGGTGGACCGGCTCCTTCTTGACGTACTCCAGGGTGTCGTGCATCCACCCCATGTTCCACTTGAACCCGAAGCCGAGCCCGCCGTGGTCCACCGGCGTGGTCACGCCCGTGTAGGCGGTGGACTCCTCCGCGATCATCGCCACGTGCGGGTTGCGCCGGTAGACGGTGGTGTTGAGCTCCTTGAGGAAGTCGATCGCCTCCAGGTTCTCCCTGCCGCCGAACACGTTCGGCTCCCAGGCCCCGGAGTCGCGCGAGTAGTCCAGGTAGATCATCGAGGCCACCGCGTCCACCCGCAGGCCGTCGACGTGGAACTCCTCCAACCAGTACAGGGCGTTGGCCACGAGGAAGTTGCGCACCTCGGTCCGCCCGTAGTTGAAGATCAGCGTTCCCCAGTCCGGGTGCTCGCCCCGGCGCGGGTCGGGGTGCTCGTACAGCGCGCTCCCGTCGAAGCGGGCCAGCGCCCACTCGTCCTTGGGGAAGTGCGCGGGCACCCAGTCCAGCAGCACGCCGACCCCCGCGCGGTGCAGGGCGTCCACCAGGTGGCGGAACTCGTCCGGCGTGCCGAACCGGGGCGTGGGCGCGTAGTACGAGGTCACCTGGTATCCCCAGGAACCGTCGTAGGGGTGGCCCGCCACGGGCAGGAACTCCACGTGCGTGAACCCCATGTCGGTCACGTACGCGACGAGTTCCTCGGCCAGCTCGGCGTAGCCCAGCCCGGGCCGCCAGGAGCCCAGGTGCACCTCGTACACGCTCATCGGCGCCCGGTGCTGCTCCACGCCCTTGCGCTCGGCCATCCACTCCTGGTCGGACCACACGTGCGTGGAGGAGGTGACCACGGAGGCGGTCGCGGGCGGCATCTGCGTGCACCGCGCCATCGGGTCGGCCTTGTCGCGCCAGTGCCCGTCGGCGCCCAGGACCTGGAACTTGTACAGGCCGCCCTCACCGATCCCGGGCACGAACAGCTCCCACACACCGCTGGATCCCAGGCTCCGCATCGGGTGCCCGACGCCGCTCCAGTGGTTGAAGTCGCCGATCATCCGCACGCCGCGCGCGTCCGGCGCCCACACCGCGAACCGGGTTCCGGCCACCTCGCCCATCGCGGTGTCCTCGACCCGCACGTGCGCTCCGAGGGCGTTCCACAGCTCCTCGTGGCGGCCCTCGCCGATCAGGTGCAGGTCCAGCTCGCCCAGGGTCGGCGCGAACCGGTACGGGTCGGCGGCCACGTGTTCGGCGCCGTCCTCGTAGCGGGCGCTGATCCGGTAGTCGGGCACGGAGCCGAGCCTGCTCCGGGACACCTTCGCGGAGAACACGCCCCGGTGCAGGTGGTCCAGGCGCAGCCGCGAGCCGTCGGCCAGGACGGCGTGCACCTCCACCGCGCCCGGCCGCAGGGCCCGCACCACGGTGCCCCGGCCCTCGGCGTGCACGCCCAGCAGCGCGTGCGGGTCGTGGTGGTGGCCGTCCACCAGCCGGTCCAGGGCGGCGACCAGTTCGGGGTCGGGCCCCTTGCGCCGGGAGGCGGCCGGTGGTTTCGCCGTCGCGGCCCTGCCGTTCGTCGCGGCCCTGCCCTTCGCTGCGGCCCTCCCGTTCGCGGAGGCCCTGCCCTTGGAGGCTGCCGGGGCCTTCTCACCGGTCCCCGCCGTCGCGGCCTTCCTGACGGCCTTGGCCGCCTTGCCCCCCGCGGGCTTCCCGGCGGCGGGTTCCACCGCGGCCGCCGTCTCGGCGACCGACACCTCCTCCACGACCGGGATGCTCTCCACGGCCTTCTTCTTCGGGTTCTTCCCGTTCGTCGCAGTCTTGGCTGCGCTGGCACGCGGACGTTGTTCGCTGCGCGGCGAGGTCAATGCGGACTCCGTGGTACTCGTGCGGACGGATCGGGGGGCGTGGTGGTCGAAGGGGCGGCCGCCGCGCTCGGGAGGCGGCCGCCGACGTGCTCAACCGGGCACGGGAGGCGCGGCGGCGGTGGCGATGGACTCCAGCGGGACCCGCAGCCAGTTCGGCCGGTTCCGGGCCTCGTACAGCACCTCGTACACGGCCTTGTCGAACTCGAAGGCCCGCAGGACCGCCAGGTGCTTCTCCGGGTCGGCCCCGCCGCCGTCGGCGTAGCCCCGGCAGAACGCCTCCCGGTTGTGCCGGGCCCAGGAGCGGGCCGCCCACTCCAGACCGGGGTCGCCCGGGTGCCCGATCAGCAGGTACCCGGCCGCGTAGTCGAAGGAGCGGAGCATCCCCGCCACGTCCCGCAGCGGGCTGGACAGGCGCTGGCGGTCGCGCACCGGCACGGTGGGCTCGCCCTCGAAGTCCAGCAGCACCCATCCGGACGCGGTCCGGATCGCCTGCCCCAGGTGGTAGTCGCCGTGGATGCGCTGTATCGGCAGCGGCTCGTCCACCTCGGAGAAGTCGGCGTAGGCCTCCATCACCCGGGGCGCGTGCTCGGCCAGCTCCGGCACCTCGGCGCTGGCCATCGCCAGGCGCTCCACCATGGCGTCGGCCATCTCGGCCGCGCCCGTCGGGGTGAGCACGTCCGTGGGCAGGGTCCGGGCCAGCGACCGGTGCACCTCGGCGGTGGTGCGGCCCAGCTGGGCCGCCTCGTCGGTGAACGCGGACTCGCGCCCGTCCCCCGGCCCCTCCAACAGGGCGCGCACGTTGGCGGTGGCGAGCACCCACCCGTCCGTGGCGTGCGGGATGTAGGTCTGGAGCATGGCCAGCGTCGTGGGTGTGGAGTGCCCGGCCAGGTCGGCCTCGATCCACCCGCACGGCCGGGCCACGTACGGGGTTCCCGACAGGGCCATGTTCAGCTCCAGGTCCGGGTTGGGCCCGGGCCAGAGTCTGCGGAAGGTCTTGAGGATGTAGTCCTCGCCGAAGACCAGCGACGTGTTGGACTGCTCGCCGGTGAGCAGCCGCCCGGATGACCCGGTGCGGACGCTGTCGCCCGGCAGGCTGCGGAAGCGCACCTTTCCGGAGGGTTCGGCCCCGGTGGGGGCGGCGAACCGCTCCAGGAGCATCCGGGTCAGCTCCTCGTCGTGGGCGGCGTCGTAGACCACCCTGGGTCTGCCGCCCGCCACCTGGCACACGCCGATGGCCACGCGCGCCAGGTCCGGTGGCAGGGAGCGCGGCGGCCGCGAACCCAGCAGCACCTGGTAGCGGGAACTGCGGCCCCGCTGCCCGGCCTGGAGGACCAGGACGTTCAGGTCCGGGCCGTCGGGGCCCGACGTCACCAGCGTGTACCTGCTCTCGACCCGGATCTGGCGGATGGGGATCCCCTTGCCGGAGAACCAGCGCTGTCTCGGTAGCCAGACGGCCAGGAGTTCTTCGAGTTGGGACATGTCAGAGCGACCCGTTTCCCTTCTCGCCCCCACCCCGGCCCGTGCGCTCCGCGGCCGGGCCGGAGAGGCCCGACGCGCGCACCGCGCTCCCGTGGGAGGGGGTGCGGGCGCCGTCGCCGAACGCGGGGGAGAACCCGGCCGGGATGCTGGACGTCGTGCTCACTGGATGGTCCGGTGCGTGCGTCCGGGCCGCGGCCGCCGACACCGGCGAGGTCTCGAAGGTGGCGTGCACCCGGGCCCCGGCCTCGGGCAGTCCGTAGGACGGCATACCGTCCCGGTTCGTGCCCGCGGACTCCCGGTCGGCGGTGGTGGGCAGCTGGAACCAGTAGAAGCCGTGCCCGGGCAGGGTGAGCAGGTAGGGCAGCTCCCCGATCTCGGGGAAGCGCACACCGCCCACGCACTCCACCGGGGCGACCCCGGCGTAGCGCCCCAGGTCCAGCTCCACGGGCTGCGGGTACCGCGACAGGTTGTTGACGCAGAGCATCCGGTCGTCGCCGTGCTCGCGGATGAAGGCCAGCACGCTCGGGTTGGTGGCGTTGAGTTCGGTGAAGGCGCCGGTGCCGAACACGGGGTGGCGCTTGCGGATCTGGATCATGCGCCGCGTCCAGTGCAGCAGCGAACCGGGGTTGTCGCGCTGGGACTCCACGTTGAGCGCCTGGTACCCGTAGACCGGGTCCATGATCAGCGGCAGGTACAGGCGGGCCGGGTCGCCCTTGGAGAACCCGGCGTTGCGGTCCGAGCTCCACTGCATGGGCGTGCGCACGGCGTCGCGGTCGCCCAGCCAGATGTTGTCGCCCATGCCGATCTCGTCGCCGTAGTACAGGACGGGCGAGCCCGGCAGGGACAGCAGCAGGGCCGTGAACAGCTCGATCTGGTTGCGGTCGTTGTCCAGCAGGGGCGCGAGCCGCCTGCGGATCCCCACGTTGGCGCGCATGCGGGGTTCCTTGGCGTACTCGGAGTACATGTAGTCGCGCTCCTCGTCGGTGACCATCTCCAGGGTCAGCTCGTCGTGGTTGCGCAGGAAGATCGCCCACTGGCAGTTGCGGGGGATCGGCGGCGTCTGGGCGAGGATCTCCGAGATCGGGAAGCGCTGCTCCTGCCGGACCGCCATGAACATGCGCGGCATCAGCGGGAAGTGGAAGTTCATGTGGCACTCGTCGCCGCCGGACTCGAAGTCGCCGAAGTAGTCGACGACGTCGGACGGCCACTGGTTGGCCTCGCTCAGCAGCACGCGGTCGGGGTAGAGCCGGTCCACCTCGGCGCGCACGCGCTTGAGGAACTCGTGCGTCTCCTTGAGGTTCTCGCAGTTGGTGCCCTCGCGCTCGTACAGGTACGGCACGGCGTCCAGGCGGAACCCGTCGATGCCCAGGTCCAGCCAGTAGCGCAGGACCTCCAGGATCGCCTCCTGGACGGCCGGGTTCTCGAAGTTGAGGTCGGGCTGGTGGGAGAAGAACCGGTGCCAGTAGTACTGGCCGCGGACCTCGTCGTAGGTCCAGTTGGACGTCTCGGTGTCGACGAAGATGATGCGGGCCTCGTCGTAGCGGTCGTCGGTGTCCGACCACACGTAGAAGTCCCCGTAGGGCCCGTCCGGGTCCTCGCGGGAGGCCTTGAACCACGGGTGCTGGTCACTGGTGTGGTTCATGACCAGGTCGGTGATGACCCGGATCCCGCGCCGGTGCGCCTCGTCCAGGAGCTCCACGAAGTCGGCGGTGCGGCCGAACTCCGGGAGGATCTTGAAGTAGTCGGAGATGTCGTAGCCGCCGTCGCGCAGGGGCGACTCGTACATCGGCAACAGCCACACGCAGTCGATGCCCAGCCACTGGAGGTAGTCCAGCTTCTGCACCAGCCCGGCGAGGTCGCCGGTGCCGTCGCCGTTGGAGTCGAAGAAGCCCCGGGCGAGGACCTCGTAGAAGACGGCGTGTTTGTACCAGTGGGGATCACTGGTGCCGCCGGAGGACATCAGCGGGCCGGTGGCGGCCCCGGTGGCCGGGGCGAGCGGACCGTGTTCGGCGTGACCGTGTCCGCCGGGGCCGGGCTCGTCTTTGCTCATCTACTGCTCCCCACCAAGAATGTTCGACGTCGGTTCAACAGGCGTTTCGGACACGGCGGGGCTCCGGCGGAGCAGCTCCGCCGGGCCCCGTGCGCTGGTTCCGGGGCCGCTATCTGCCGCTGACGGTGAACACGTGCGCGGGACCGGCCGCGGGGTCGAGACGGACGTAGTTGTCCGCACCCCAGGTGTAGGAACGGCCGGTCAGCTCGTCGGTCACCCTGAACTCCTCCTCCCTTGTGAGGCCGATGGACGGCAGATCCAGGTGCACCGTCGCCTCGCGTGCGTGGTGCGGGTCGAGGTTGACGACGGCGATCACGGCGTCGTCGGGGTCCTTGGGGCCGGTTCCGGGCCGGTGCTTGGAGAAGCAGACGATCTCGGGCCGGTCCACGTGGTGGAAGCGCAGGTTGCGCAGCTCCCGCAGGGCCGGGTGCTCCCGGCGCAGCCGGTTGAGCAGCGTGATGAGGCCGGTGAGGGTCTCGCCGGAGGCCTCGGCCGCGGCCCAGTCGCGGGGGCGGTACTGGTACTTCTCCGAGTCGAGGTACTCCTCGCTGCCCGGCCCGGCGGGGGTGTTCTCGCACAGTTCGAAGCCGGAGTAGACGCCCCAGGTGGGGGAGAGCAGGGCCGCCAGCACGGCGCGGACGGCGAACGCGGGCCGACCGCCGTGCTGGAGGTAGGCGTGCAGGATGTCCGGGGTGTTGGCGAAGAGGTTGGGGCGCAGGTAGTGGGCGCTCTCCCGGCTCAGCTCGGTGAGGTAGTCGGTCAGCTCGTCCTTGCCGTTGCGCCAGGTGAAGTAGGTGTAGGACTGGTGGAAGCCGACCTTGGCCAGCGTGCGCATCATGGCGGGGCGGGTGAAGGCCTCGGCGAGGAACAGCACGTCGGGGTGCCTGTCGGCGACGTCGGCGAGCAGCTTCTGCCAGAAAGCGACCGGCTTGGTGTGCGGGTTGTCGACGCGGAAGACGCGTACGCCGTGCGCGATCCAGTGCTCGACCACCCGCAGGACCTCCGCGTACAGGCCCTCGAAGTCGCGGTCGAAGTTGAGCGGATAGATGTCCTGGTACTTCTTGGGCGGGTTCTCGGCGTAGGCGATGGAGCCGTCGGCCCGGGCGGTGAACCACTCGGGGTGCTCGGTCACCCAGGGGTGGTCGGGGGAGCACTGCAGGGCCAGGTCCAGGGCGATCTCCATGCCGTGCTCGCGGGCCTCGGCGACGAAGGCGTCGAAGTCGGCGAGGGTGCCCAGGTCGGGGTGGACCGCGTCGTGGCCGCCGTCGGCCGACCCGATGGCCCACACCGAACCGGGGTCGCCGGGACCGGCGGTCAGCGCGTTGTTGGCGCCCTTGCGGTGGGTGGTGCCGACCGGGTGGATGGGCGGCAGGTAGACCACGTCGAAGCCCATGTCGGCGATGGCGGGCAGGCGCTTGGCCGCGGTGGCGAGGGTGCCCGAGAGCTCCTGGCCGGGCGCGGTGTCGACCTGGGCGCCCTCCGAGCGCGGGAAGAACTCGTACCAGGAGCCGAACAGCGCGCGCTCGCGGTGGACGACGACGCTGGTGCGCTTGGACCTGGTGACCAGCTCGCGCAGGGGCGCGCGCTCCATCTCGGCCAGGACCTCGGGGGTGAGCGCCGCCTCGAAGCGCTCCACCGGGGTCATCGAGGTGTCGCGCAGCGCCTTGGCGGCGGCGTTCAGGAAGGGGCGGCGCGGGACCCGTCGCCCGGCGCGGGCGAGCAGGCGGGCGCCCTCCTCCAGGACGAGTTCGGTGTCCTGGCCCAGCGGGAGCTTGACGCCCGCGACGTGGTGCCAGGTGGCGAAGGGGTCGGTCCACGACTCGACGGCGAAGGACCACGTCCCCTCCGTGGGGAGGCTGACGCAGGCCTCGTAGCGGTCGGTGCCGGGGGCGTGCTCGCGCATGGGGACGAGCTGTTCGCGGCGTCCCTCGGGGGAGTAGACGACGACGCCCGCGGCGAGGGAGTCGTGGCCCTCGCGGATCACCGTCGCTCCCACGGTGAAGCGTTCGCCCGGAACGGCTTTCACCGGTCCGAGGTCGTTCTCTGGAGAGATATCGAGGATGGGCAGGCGTCCGATCACTGGCTACACCGTAATTGTCGTGGTTCGACGTTCGGAACCGTGCTGTTTTTCGGCAGGCGGAAATAACCGGGAGTTAATCCGGGGCAAGACGGAGTTCACGGAGCATCCGGAACAGAAACTGTCCGGATTAAGGCTTCGGTGCCCTCCGCTGTCTATCGTCTGCCCTCTTGTGGTGTTTGGCGGAGTGCCAGGGCCGGATAATTTCTGTGATCCTCGCCACACTGGATGCGTGTGCTAAGAGCCGGTGTTTGTCGGGTTTCTGCTGAGTAAACCTCTCAAAGCGGTCATAAGGATGCAGCAGATTCAGGTGTCTCTGTGGTTGTTTTCCGATGCATTCTGTGGAAATGACGGAAAACTGATCGGTCATGTTGGACGGTGTGCTGCGGTGGGTAGGGATGACCGAATGCACGCGCGAGCTGTATGGCCGTATTCCGGACATCCGCGCGTGACCGAATAGTCGTCTAAGGAACTTTTGTCACGGATTCGGGCATCCGTGGCCCGGGAGTCTCCTCGGTGCTCGCTCTCCCTCCCTGCTCCGGGTGTGTGACGCGCCTGTTTCGTGGTGATTGAAGAAATATGTTCGTTCTGCGGTGCTTTGCTTGGCATTGAGGAAGTTTTTCGCTGACGCGCCCGTTAACCCGGCCTGCCCTTTGCGTCCGCCCTGAGACCGTGGTCGATGGAGTTGTCCGCCCGCACGTCCCGCGGGCGGGGCGGCACACGGCCGTAGGGGGCGACGTGACGGAGTCCAACCAGCGCCCGCCGCGTGGGCGGCGGCACGAGGCCCCGCGCCGGAACTGGCGCGGGGCCCTCTCCCGTGCGGTACCGGCCGCCGCGGGTCCGCGTGTGCGGCGGTGGGCCGAGGCCCTGCGCCGGAAGGTGTCGGAGCCGACCCCGGCGGGGGACCGCCGGGAGACGGTCCAGCGCCTGGCCGGAACCGGCGCGGTCGCCGGTCTGCTCACGGCGGCGCTGGTCATGCCCTGGGTCGGCGGCCTCGGCCTGGCGGCCAGGGACTCCGCGGCGGCCTTCATGGCCCTGCCCAGCGACCTGGCCGTGCCGCACCCCGCCGAGCGCGTGCTGCTGACCGACGTCGACGGGGAACCGATCGCCGAGGTCGCCGAGCGCGAGCGCGACGTGGTGCCGCTGGACGAGATCAGCCCCTGGGTGCCCGCCGCCCTCATGGCGATCGAGGACGACCGCTTCTACGAGCACGCCGGACTGGACCTGCGCGGCACGCTGCGCGCCGCCGTCCGCACCGTCCTGGGCAACACCCAGGGCGGGTCCACCATCACCCAGCAGTACGTGAAGAACCTCCTCATGGAACAGGCCGACACCGAGGAGGAGCTGGCGAGCGCCAACGCGCGCACCCTGACCCGCAAGGTGCTGGAGCTGCGCTACGCCATCGAGCTGGAGGAGAAGCTCACCAAGGACGAGATCATGGAGGGCTACCTCAACCTCGCCTACTTCGGCCAGAACGCGTACGGCATCGAGGTCGCCGCCGAGCGCTACTTCTCCGTCCCGGCCTCCGAGCTCGACCCCGCGCAGGCCGCCACGATCGTGGCGCTGGTGCGCGCGCCCTCGTACTACGACCCGCTCACCAACCCCGAGGCCTCCGTCGAGCGCCGCAACCTGGTGCTGGACCGGATGGTCGCCACCGGACACCTGGAGAGCGCGCAGGCGCAGGAGTACAAGAGCCGGGGCCTGGAGGTGGACGAGACCCCGCGCGCGGGCAGCTGCTTCAGCAGCGAGCAGCCCTTCTTCTGCGACTACGTCATGCGGTGGCTGGGCGGCTCCGACGCGCTCGCCGGGACCCAGGAGGAGCGCGACCGGATACTGGAGCGGGGCGGCATCACCGTGCGCACCACCCTGGACCTGGACATGCAGGAGGCCGCCGAGCAGGCGATCGAGCGCTACGTCCCCGCGGGCGACTCCCACAAGTTCGCCGCCGAGGTCCTCGTGGAGCCCGGTACCGGCCGGGTGCGGGTGATGGCCCAGAACATGCGCTACGGCTTCGACGACGAGCCGGGCACCACCTCGATCAACCTGTCCGTGGACCACGAGGACGGCGGGTCGCTGGGCTACCAGGCGGGTTCGACGTTCAAGCCGTTCACCCTGGCCGCCGCCCTGGACGCCGGGCTCAAGTACGACACCAGCTTCTCCTCGCCCGAGTCCACGACGGTGAGCGGCCTGGAGAACTGCGAGGGCGGCAGGATGGCGCCCTGGGACGTGCGCAACGCCGGGGAGAGCGACGGCGGCAGGCACAACATGATCAGCGGGACGAAGGGCTCGGTGAACACCTACTTCGCCCAGCTCCAGGAGCGCGTCGGCCTGTGCGAGACGGCGGAGATGGCCCAGAGCCTGGGCATCCACCGCGCGGACGGCGAGGACCTGCAGGTGTGGAGCTCCTTCACCCTGGGCGACCAGGAGGTCTCCCCGCTCACCATGGCCAGCGCCTACGCCGTCTTCGCCTCCCGGGGCACCTACTGCGAGCCGGTCCCCGTGGCCTCGGTCCTCTTCGAGGGCGAGGACGGCGAGGAGGTCGAGATGGGCACCGAGTGCGAGGAGGGCGCGCTGGACACCGAGGTCGCCGACGGCGTCAACCACCTGCTCCAGCAGACCTTCGAGGGCGGTACCGCCAACGGCCTGGAGATCGGACGCCCGGTGGCGGGCAAGACCGGCACCACCGACAGCGCGGCCTACGCGTGGTTCGCGGGCTACACCCCGAACCTGGCCGGGACCGTGGTGGTCGGCGACATCCGGGGCGGGGAGCAGCACACGCTCCAGGGCGTGACCATCGGCGACCGCTACTACGGCATCGTCTACGGGGCCACGCTGCCCGGCCCGATCTGGCAGGCCACCATGCGCGAGGCCGTGGCGGACCTGCCGGAGGAGGAGTTCGCCCCCTCGCCGAAGGTCTACGGCAAGGCCTCGGACAAGCCGTCGGGCGGCGGTGGCGACAACGGTGACAGTGACGACAGTGACGCCGGTGGAGGCGATGGAGGCACGGCTGGCGGTGACGGCGGCGTCGCGGCCGGTGGTGGTGGCGGTGGCGGCGGTGCCGGGGGTGACGATGGCTCGACCGGCGGCGGTGGCACCGGTGACGGCGGTGG
>NZ_QPFC01000271.1:0-2826 GCF_003427465.1 Nocardiopsis sp. TNDT3
CCGGTGTCCCGTACCGGCCGGGACGGGACACCGGGGTGGAGCTTTCGCGGAGGTCTTCCGGCGGGGGTGTGACAGCCCTAGACCGACTCGGGCTCCTCACCGCGGTAGGGAGCCGAGGTCAGGTCGACGCCGCTGTAGGAGGCCAGCTTGCCCAGGCGGTGCTCGCTGAGCACCTGGCGGACGGTGCCGCTGCGGCCGCGCATGACCAGGGAGTCGGTGACGACCCGCGCGGACTCGTAGCGGACGCCGCCGACCAGCTCCCCGTCGGTGATGCCGGTCGCGGCGAAGAACACGTCGTCGGACGAGACGAGGTCGTCGGTGCGCAGCACACGGTCCAGGTCGTGCCCGGCGTCGAGCGCCTTGCGGCGCTCCTCCTCGTCCTTGGGCCACAGACGGCCCTGGATGACACCGTCCAGGCACTTCATCGCGCACGCGGTGATGATGCCCTCGGGGGTGCCGCCGATGCCCAGCAGCAGGTCCACACCGGTCCCCGCCCGGGCCGCCATGATCGCTCCGGCCACGTCGCCGTCGCTGATGAACTTGATCCGGGCGCCGGCGTCGCGCACGTCCTGCACGATCTGCTTGTGGCGGGGGCGGTCCAGGATGACGACGGTCACGTCCTGCGGCGACTTGCCCTTGGCGCGGGCCACGGCCCGGACGTTGTCGGCCACGGGAGCGGCGATGTCCACCACGTCGGCGGCCTCGGGACCCGTGGCGAGCTTCTCCATGTAGAACACCGCGGAGGGGTCGAACATGGTGTTGCGCGGACTCATCGCGATCACCGACACGGCGTTGGGCATGCCCATGGCGGTCAGGGTGGTGCCGTCGATCGGGTCGACGGCCACGTCCCAGTCCTGGCCGCCGCCGTCGCCGACCCGCTCGCCGTTGTAGAGCATCGGGGCGTTGTCCTTCTCGCCCTCGCCGATCACCACGGTCCCGTTCATGGACACGGTGCTGATCATGTGCCGCATGCCGCGCACCGCGGCGCCGTCCGCCCCGATCTTGTCACCCTTGCCCACCCAGCGGGCCGCGGCGAGCGCCGCGGTCTCGGTGACGCGCACCAGCTCCAGCGCGAGGTTGCGATCCGGGGCCTTGTGCGGGCTGCTGGACTGCGACATGGACACACCTTCCATCGGGAGAACAGGTCGGGGGCAGGTCTTAGGGTAGTCACCCGACGTGACACCCGCGGGGCCACGGGTACCCCTCGGGGCGGTCCCGGGTGGACGGGGACGGACTACTCTGGCGTGACCCGGACTGGAGTGAGGCGTGACAGTGGACAAGACGGACAGGCCCGCGAGGGTCTCCCCGCGCGGCGCGGCCACCCGCGGCGCCCTGCTCAAGGCGGCCTCCCAGGTCTTTCGCACGGTGGGCTTCGCCAAGGCCGGGGTGAGCGAGGTCGTCGCCGCGGCCGGGGCCAGCGTCGGCAGCCTGTACCACCACTTCAGCGGCAAGGCCGACCTCTACCTCGCCCTGTACGAGGAGTTCCAGCAGCGCCAGCAGGACCGCACCCACCAGGCGGTCGTGCGGGCCCGCTCCGAGGGGGAGAAGGACCCCACGCGGCTGATGAACATCGCCGCCCGCGCCTACCTGCTGGGGTGCATCGAGGAGAGGGAGACCACACGGCTGTTCTTCAGCGGTGACGGTCCCCCCGGGTTCGACTACCAGCTGCGGACCCGGCTCACCCAGTGGACCGACCGCAACGTGGCGCTGTTCCGCAAGGCCGACGAGCCCGTGGACGAGGCCCTGCTCATCGTCGTGAGCGGCGCGATGCTGCTGGCCGTGGCCGAGGTGGTCCAGCGCGAGGACGCCGAGGCCCGCCGACTCGCCGACGACATCACCGGACTGCTCACCCAGCTCGAACCCCGGCGCTAAGCGCACCCCGGGTCCGCGGGGCCCCGGACCTGGGGCAAGCTGGAGACGTCATGAGTGAGTACAGCCGGTCCAGCGCGACCTTCAAGAACTACGCCATCTCCCTCGGGATCATCGTCGGCATCGTCCTGATCATGGCGTTCGTGGTCTCCACGCGCTCGGGCGAGAGCATTCCGTCGGTGGAGTACCGGCCCGACGCCGACGTCCTGCGCGACGCGGCGGACTATCCGGTGACGGTGCCCTCCGCCGACCTGGAGCAGGAGGGGTGGACGCCCACCAGCTCCACGGTGGACGTGTCCGGACCGGTCCAGTGGAGCGTGGGATTCGCCACGGCCGAGGACAGCCACGCCATGGTGACCCAGAGCGACGCCGAACCCGGCGCCGTCCTCGCGGAGAGGGTCCCGGGCGCCGAGCGGGTCGGTACGGTCCAGGTCGACGGCCGCGAGTGGGAGCACCACGCCTCCCAGGACGAGAACGCCCTGGTCCTGCGCGAGGAGGGTGTGACCCTGGTCGTGTTCGGCCCCGCCGACATGGACGAGCTGACCCGTCTGGCCGAGGGCCTGGAGACCGACGCCGACGGTGGCGAGGGGTCCGCGGACGGAGCCTGAGCGGGGAACGCGGGCCCCGGCCGTCTCCGGACGCGCCCGCTTCCTTGCCCTGACGTAGACGTCAGGGTTTACGGTCGTCCCATGCGCATCGGTGAACTCGCCCGACGTACCGGGACCACGGCCCGGGCCCTGCGGTTCTACGAGTCCCAGGGGCTGCTCAGCGCACGGCGCTCGGCCAACGGCTACCGGGACTACGGCGAGGACGACTACCGGCTGGTCAGCGAGATCCTGACCCTCCAGGCCGTCGGCCTCAGCCTCGACGACACCCGTCCGTTCGTCGAGTGCCTGCGCTCGGGCCACGAGACCGGGGACTCCTGCCCCGACTCGGTCGAGGTCTACCGGCGCAGGC
>NZ_QPFC01000272.1:0-5295 GCF_003427465.1 Nocardiopsis sp. TNDT3
TGGAGGACATGGCGCGCGTGGAGCTGCTGGCCGCGCTGTCCGGGGCCCTGGCCCCGCCGGAGCTGGCCCGGGAGGTCCGCGACCTGTACCACCACGGTGACGCGGGTGAGCGGCGCGCCGTCCTGCGGGGCCTGGACGCGCTCGACGTGCGCGGCCGGGGCCGGGAGGAGGTGGCCGGTGCGGCGCGCGAGCTGCTGGCCGACGCGATGCGCGCCAACGACACCCGGCTGGTCGCGGCGGCGGCCGCCAGCGCGGCGACGGCCCTGCTCGACGCCGACTCCTGGCGCCAGGGAATCCTCAAGTGCCTGTTCACCGGGGTGCCGCTGGGATCGGCGGCCGGGCTGCCCGACCGCGCCGATGAGGAGCTGGCGCGCATGTGCGCCGACCACGCCGAGGAGCGGCTCCTGGCGGGGCGGCCGGTCCCCGCCGACGTCCACCTCGTGCTGCGGCACTTCCCCGGGCAGGCCGCCCGCCTGGACTCCCACAGAACGGAGGCGTGATGCGTATCTTCGACCCGCACATCCACATGACCTCGCGCACCACCGACGACTACGAGGCGATGTACGCCGCCGGGGTGCGCGCGGTGGTCGAGCCGTCGTTCTGGCTGGGCCAGCCCCGGACCGGCGTGAGCTCGTTCCGCGACTACTTCGACGGCCTCGTGGGCTGGGAGCGGTTCCGGGCCGAGCGGTTCGGGATCCGCCACCACTGCACGATCGCGCTCAACCCGAAGGAGGCCAACGACCCCCGCCTGTCGGGGGTGCTGGACCTGCTCCCCCGCTACCTGGCCAAGGACGGCGTGGTGGCGGTCGGCGAGGTGGGCTTCGACTCCGGCACCGCCGAGGAGGAGAGGGCCTTCCGCCACCAGCTGGAGCTGGCCGGGGAGTTCGGGCTGCCCGTCCTGGTGCACACCCCGCACCGGGACAAGGCGGCCGGGACCCGCCGCACCCTCCAGCTGGTCGCCGAGTCGGGGCTGGCGCCCGAGCGGGTGCTCGTGGACCACCTCAACGAGGCCACTGTGGCCATGGTGCACGAGTCGGGGTGCACGCTGGGCTTCTCCATCTACCCCGACACCAAGATGAGCCCGGAGCGCATGGTCCGCGTCCTGTCGGAGTGGGGCCCGGAGCGGATGGTGGTCAACTCCGCCGCCGACTGGGGCCGCAGCGACCCGCTCGCCACCCTGCGCACCGGCGAGGCCATGCTCGCCGCGGGCTTCACCGGACGCGACGTCGAACGCGTGCTGTGGGACAACCCGGTGGAGTTCTACGGCCGCAGCGGGCGCCTGCTGCTGGACGACGTGCACGGGGCCGACCACACCGCGACCTACTCGGGGAACTCGGTGCTGCGCGGCGAGCGCGCGGGCGGGGGTGCCGCGTGAGGCTGCGCCACCCCGACGGAACGGTCGTCCACCTCGCCTACTGCACCAACGTGCACCCCGCCGAGGACCTGGACGGCGTCCTGCGCCAGATCCGCGTCCACGGCGGCGGCGTGCGCGAGGCCCTGGGCGCGGACCGGCTCGGCCTGGGCCTGTGGCTGCCCGCCCCGCTGGCCCGGGAGCTGGCGGCCGATCCGCGCCTGACCGACCGGCTGCGCGCGGAGCTGGAGGCCAACGGGCTGGAGACGGTGACCCTCAACGCCTTCCCCTACACCGGGTTCCACGCGCCCGTGGTCAAGCGGGCCGTGTACCACCCCGACTGGACCGACCGGGCCCGGCTGGACTACACGGTGGACTGCGCCCGGGTGCTGGCCGGGCTGCTGCCCGACGACGCCGCGCGCGGCAGCGTCTCCACCCTCCCCCTGGCCTGGCGCGAACCGTGGGACCCCGGCCGCCTGGCCGCCGCCCGCGCGCACCTGGCCGAACTCTCCGGCGCCCTGGAGGACCTGGCACGGCAGGGGCGGCCGGTGCGGGTGGGACTGGAGCCCGAACCGGGGTGCGTCGTCGAGACCACCCGGGACGCGGCCCGCCTGCTCGGGGATCCGCCGCCGCACCTGGGAGTGTGCCTGGACACCTGCCACCTGGCGACGGCCTTCGAGGAGCCGGGGGCGGCCCTGGACCGGCTCTCCGGCGCGGGCCTGCCCGTGGTCAAGACCCAGGCGTCGGCGGCCGTGGAGGTCCCCGACCCCGCCGACCCGGCCGCGCGCGAGGCCCTCGCCGCCTTCACCGAGGACCGCTTCCTGCACCAGACGCGCGCACACGGCGGGGACGGGGCGCGGGAGGGCCGCGACGACCTGCACGAGGCCCTGGGCGGCGCCGACCCCCTGCCCGACGACGCGCCCTGGCGCACCCACTTCCACGTGCCCCTGCACGCGCCCGCCGCCGCCCCGCTGCGCGGGACCAACGAGCACCTCGCCCGCACCCTCGAATGCCTCCTGGGGCCCGGCGGCGCGCGCACCGACCACGTGGAGGTGGAGACCTACACCTGGTCGGTGCTGCCGAGGGAGCGGCGCCCCGCCGACGGCAGGGGGCTCACCGAGGGCATCGCCGCCGAGGTGGCCTGGGCCCGCGACCGGTTGACCGACCTCGGCCTGACCCTGCTCTGACACCCCGCGAACCGAAGGGACACCCCCATGCCGACGGAGGAACCGCGCCTGCTCGTGGTCGACGCGGTCGGGCTCACGCCCCGGCTGCTGCGGCACGCGCCCCGGCTGCGCGCCGTGGCCGACCAGGGCTGGCAGGCCCCGCTGGAGACCGTCCTGCCCGCCGTGACCTGCACCGTCCAGTCCACGTTCCTGACCGGCCGGACCCCCGCCGGGCACGGCGCCGTCGGCAACGGCTGGTACTTCCGGGACCTGGGCGAGGTGTACCTGTGGCGCCAGCACAACCGCCTGGTCCAGGGCGAGAAGGTGTGGGAGACCGCCCGGCGCCACCGACCGGGTTTTCGCACCGCGAACGTGTGCTGGTGGTACGCCATGGGCGCCACCACCGACTGGACCGTCACGCCCAGGCCGGTCTACCACGCCGACGGGCGCAAGTCCCCCGACTGCTACACCCGGCCGCCCGCCCTCCACGACGAGCTGACCGCGGAGCTGGGGCCCTTCCCGCTCTTCCAGTACTGGGGGCCGACCGCGTCGCTGCGCTCCACCGAGTGGATCGTGGCCGCGACCCGCAGACTGATGCCCCGCGCCGACCTGACCCTGTGCTACGTCCCCCACCTGGACTACGACCTGCAGCGGTACGGCCCCGACTCGGAGCAGGCCCGCCGGGCGGTGGTGGACATGGACGCGGCCCTGGCTCCCCTGCTGGACGACGCCGAGCGCTCGGGCACCGCCGTGATGGTCCTGAGCGAGTACGGCATCACCCCCGCCGACAGGCCCGTGCACGTCAACCGGGTACTGCGCGAGGCAGGGCTGCTGGAGGTGTACACCCAGCACGGGATGGAGTACCTGGACCCGTGGGAGTCGCGCGCCTTCGCGGTGGCCGACCACCAGTGCGCGCACGTCTACGTCCGCGACCCCGGCGACGTGCCCGGGGTCGCCCGCCTCCTGGCCGGGGTGGAGGGGGTGGACCTGGTCCTGGACCGCGACGGGCAGGCGGAGCACGGGCTGGACCACGAGCGCTCCGGCGAACTGGTCCTCGTGGCCGGCCCGGGCGCCTGGTTCACCTACTACTACTGGCTGCGCGACGCGGCGGCTCCGGACTTCGCGCGGGGCGTGGACATCCACCGCAAGCCGGGCTACGACCCCGCCGAACTCTTCCTGGACCCCGCCGACCGGCTGGTCAGAGCCCGCGCGGCGGCCAACCTCGCCCGCAAGAAGGTGGGTCTGCGCTACGCCATGAACGTGGTCCCGCTCGACCCGGGCTGCGTGCGCGGCACCCACGGGCGCGCGCACGCCGACCCCGACGACGGCCCCCTGGTGCTGTGCTCCGACCCCGGCTCCGCCCGGGAACGCGTCGCGGCCACCGAGGTCCGCGACCTCATACTCGGTCTCGCCGGTGTGCCGGCACCGGCGGGGCCGTCCCCTTCCCCCTGACGCGGTCACCGCGGGGGACCACCGGACCACCCCCTCCACCGGGGTCTTGCGCCTATGGCGGGGTTCGGCGCCCCGGACTCGCTGCAGGCACGAGGTCACCGCAGGCCAAGGCCCCTCGCGTCGCACCGGCAACGGTTTCGGTCGGTGCCATATGCGGTGCTCCTGGGACTTCCCCGGCGCGGAGTCACAGATCCCAGTCGGTGCCGTAGCGCCCGGTCAGCTCGCGCACGTCCTCGGGCGAGAGCACGGAGAACTCGCTCCCCCGCAGCGACACGACGATGCGCGAGGCCTCCTCCAGCTCGACGGCGCCGTCCAGGGCCGCCGCCGGTCCGGATGCGGCCACGATCGAACCGTGGTTGGCCAGCAGGGCCGCGCGGAACCGTCCGGGCAGGCGGGAGAGGTTGTCGGCGAGCCGGTCGCTGCCCGGCGCCGCGTAGGGCACCAGGGGCGCCTGACCGACCCGCATGACCAGGTAGGGCGTGACGGGCGGCAGCGCGGACGCCTCCGACCAGGCGGGCAGGCACGAGGCCGCGCAGGCGTGCGGCGAGTGCAGGTGGACGACGGCGCCCGCGTCCGGAACCCGCCGGTACATCGCCTGGTGGAGCGGGAACTCCTTGGAGGGGGGCGGACCGGCGACGTGCTCCCCCGCCCCGTCCAGGACGGACAGGCCCTCGGGGTCGAGGTCGCGCAGGGAGACCCCCGTGGGGCTCATCAGGGTCAGTCCCCCGGCCCGCGCGGACACGTTGCCCGAGGCGCCCGGGCTGAGCCCCAGTTCGACGGCGCGGCGTCCCACCGCGCACAGCTCCCGGGCCGCCTCGCGCGCTTCGCGGTTCACTTGTCCCCCTCCCAGGCGCGGACGAACAGGTCCTCGCGGCCGAAGTTGCCGGACTTGAGCATGAGCTGGACGTCCTCACCGTCGCTGTGTCCGAGCGTCCACGCGACGCCCGGGTCGATCTCGGGTCCCAGCGCCAGCGACGCCACGCCCAGGCGCCGCACGACGGCTCCGCTCGTCTCGCCGCCCGCGACCAGGAGCGCGCGCGCCCCCGCGGCGACCAGGCGTGCGGCGATCTCGGCCAGAGCCTCCTCGATGAGCGGCGCGTCGGCGGTGTCCACGACGTGTTCGGGTGCGGCGGTCGCGTACACCACGAACGGGGACGCGCCGCCCTCCAGGGCGCGCTCCACGGCCAGCGACACCGTCGCCCCGAAGTCCCGGCGCAGGTCGGAGGGGAGCAGGTGGTGTCCCCCGCCGTGGGCGAGGGCGTGGCGCACCTGGCCCTGGGTCGCCCGCGAGGCGCTGCCCGAGAGGACGACGCGCGGCCCCCGGGG
>NZ_QPFC01000273.1:0-3734 GCF_003427465.1 Nocardiopsis sp. TNDT3
TCCGGGACGGGGGGTCCCGGATGTGGTTAGCGGGGGTGACCTGCCGTTATGGACGGCGGGGGGAGACGTCCGGGACATCCGGGACCTCCTTTGGGTATGCGGCCATAGATATGACCTTGTGTAATCAAATGAGCGTGTGAAATTACAGAGAGTAGTAGTAATACTGAAATGGATTTATATAGAGGAGGTCCCGGATGTCCCGGATATCTCCGAGAACCTGAGTTTCCGCAGATCAAGAAGGGTGAGACATCCGGGACCTGGGTGCCCCGGATGTCTCCGGGAAGCGCCCCCGGCGTCCCGAAAGCCCAGTTCAGAGAGGAGGGGACATCCGGGACCTCGGATGTCCCGGATGTCTCACCGCACCGCGCGATCCCGCCGTCCCCGGCCACGGACACCCGTCCCGGATGTCCCGGATGACGCGCGGACGCCCTCACAGCACGTCCCGCAACAGGTCCGGGTGCACCACGAACAACCCGTCAGGCATGCGCCGCCCGGCCTTGTCCGTGCGCTGCACACTCGCCAGCCAGCCCTGTACGGCCAGGCGACCGAGCACCGTGCGAATCCCCTGGGCTCCGTGTTCCTTGACCCAGGTGCGGCGCTTCATCCCCGCCCGGACCTCATCGACCGTCACCAGGTCCTTGCCGCGGCGGCGAAGCCACTCCAGCACCTGCTCCTCGGCTTCGTGTCGCGAGTTCTTCTCGGTGCCCGCCCGGGTGCCCAGAACCTCCAGGGCGTGTTCGATGGCGTACTCGGCGATCTCGATGGCGTGGCTCATGGTCAGCTCGGAGACCGGCGCGTCGACCTCGCCGCCGCCCAACAGGTGCAGCAGGGCAGCGATGCGGTAGGTGGTTCCGGCGAGCTTGTTCGCCCACCCCTCGATGACCGCTAGGTCTCCGGTGTTGGGGTTGATGCGCTTCTCGATCCCGGCCCGCCACCGCAGGTGAAGCCCTTCGGCTTCGTTGCCGATGTAGACGCACCGCGCGGGGACCGGCTCGCCCTCCTCGTCGAACTTCCCGCCCCCGGGCAGCACCCGGAAGAACGCGGACCGGATGACCTGCTCCCACGCCTGCTCCAGGTAGTCCGGGACCCGAGGCGGACGCGGGTCCCGATGCCCAGCCATGGACTGCGGTTGGGCGAACAGCACCCGGTTGAGCAGACCCCGGTCGAGCACGGCCTTGGAGGAGGCGACGTCGTCGATCACGACCGGCTGCACGGCGAGGCACACCGACAGGGAAGGGCGTTCGACCTCGAACGCTTCACGCCCGACCCGGTCGACCCGGTACGGCTCGGTGGAGTCGTAGGAGATCAGGACCAGTTCGAGGTTGGGGATGCCCTTGGAGTAGCGTCCGGAGACGTTGCCGAGGAACCCGCCCTCCGCAGAGATGAGTCCGATGTGTCCGCCGACGCGCTTCATGATGATGCCGAGGGCCTCGGGCAGGACGTCGCCGACGAGAAGCTGAGGCCGCGGCGGCGGCTGCGCATCGCGCATCTCCTGCTTGGCGCTGTCGAGGTCGGCGAGGAGGGTTTTGCGTTTGTCGCCGCTGGCATCAACGAGCTTGGCGACGACCTTGTCCTTGCTCTTCACGGCGATCTCGTACAGCTCCTCTTGATCGCCGTAGTCCTTGTCCCAGGCCTGCCGGAGCTCCTTCTCCAGCTTCCGGACGGGGGTGGTGATCGCGTCGAAGGCGGGCGACTTGCCGCCGCCGGAGCCGAGGATGGAGATGGTCCACAGGTTGAGGGTCTTCTCGGTCCAGTGGCCGGAGACCATGGCGTGTCCACCGATGAGGGTGGGAAGGGTGCCGAGGATGGTGAGAGCGACCAGGTCGACGGGGACACGGGTGAACGTGGCGACGGCTTGGGCGAACTTCCCGATGTCGCCGGGTAGGGCGTGCACGGGGAAGGTGGGCAGCAGCTTGGACTCGGTGTCGCTCGGGGTCGGCCAAGGGAGTGATCGGACGTTTTCGACGGTGGCGAACACCCCGTTGAGGACCTGGTGGTCTTCGGCGGCCATGGTTGCCGACCGGACATCGGCGGGCTTCGCGGTCTCGGCTGGCGGCTGCTCCTCGGAGGTTCCGGTGGTTCCTTCCCAGGGGTCCTCGGGCGGTTCCGCGTCGGACCAGGAATCCGCGCGGGTGCGGCTGCTGGCCTTGATCTCGGCGAGTGCCTGCCGGGGCAGTCGTCGGGCTGCGGCCGTGGCGCGCTGGTCGTCGAGGGCAGCCCATCGAAGGTCGCGTGCGGCGGCCTTCTCGTCGCCCCCGTGGTTGAGCCACGCGAACAGGCGCCCCATGGTGAGCGGTCGTCCGCCGTGCTCCTCGACGGTGGGCAGACCGGCTGACTCGGAGAACACGTTGAGGGTGGGTACGCCGTTGTACCCGGCGCGGGCGGAGTACTTCGAGGTGGACTCGCCGGGGCGCAACCAGAGCTCGGCGCCCTGGTCGTTGCCGACGTAGGCCCAGCCGTGCGGAGTGAGCAGGTCGGCCCATGTGCAGTGACGCGCGAGGCTGTCGAACGGGCCTTCGCCCAGCCCCGCAGGGCTCGCCGGAGCTGGGCGCGGGTTGGTGTGCTGTGCGACGGGGTGGGCGGACTGGATGGCGCCGATCGCTTCGCGGATCTCGGTGAGCGTGTAGAGGGTTCCGGAGTAGGTGCTGGTCGCCATCCGGTTCGTGCCGGGCTTGCGGTTGATGGTGCCGGGAACGCGCAGGACGCGCGAAAGGTCGGACACCCCGGACCCGTACTCCCAACCCGACTCTTCCGACACGGCTCGAAGTCCGCGGTGCCACTGCCGCGAGATCTCCTTGATCTCTTCTCTGGCTTCGCGGTCGGACACGTCGATGGGATCGCGGAGGAGGACGTGGTGATAGAGGCCGCCGCCGGAGTTCACCAGGATGGTTGGTTCCGGGTACCCGGATGCGGCGTACACGCGGTGCGCCGCCGCCTCGTCGGGCGGGAGGTTGGTCCCCTTGTGACCCGGCCCCGCGTAGTCGACGTCCGTCCAGAACCCGAAGAACGTGCGCGAGTCGTCTGCCCCGCCCCGCTTGCCAGGGTCGAGCGGGCGAACGAGGGTGGTGGGTCGTGCGTAGACGCCCTCGACTCCCGAAGCATCCCGACGGCCGATCAGCTCGGCGGCGGCGGCGATACCCTGCCAGTCCGTGGCGAAGGCCTGCCCAGTCCAGTCGCCCTTGAAGGCGATGTGCAGCAGCCCGGGGGCATCGCCGTAGTAGGTGGCCAGGAACTCCCGGACCGTGTCCAGGTCGGCCCGCAGCGGCACATTGTCCGCTGCGGGCGTCGTCGGGGTGTTGCTCACTCCCCGCCCTCCAGCTCCCAGTAGTCGGCGGGCAGGTAGCCACCGGCGATCTGACGGTCGATGGAGGCGCGGCGCTCGTTCCGGCTCTTGGTGTCGGAGGCGCGGAACGACTGCTCGGTCTTGATCGTGCGGACGATCTCCGTGTGCAGGTAGTCCAGGCCGCTCCCGTTGGCGCGGACGATGACCCGTTCGGCGTCGGCGAGAACCACTCCGAGCTTCATGAGTGCGCCGTGGTCGACGAAGCGGACTTCGCCGACGATGTTGATCTCGACGATCCCGCCCGGCCCGGCCGGGCACGGTGTGGGCACCAGGTGGTTGGTCAGGTGCCCGTTCGTGACGGTGATGGTGAAGGCGTTGCGGACCTCGATGATCGGTCCGGTGCTGCTGGTCATGCTTCCCCCGAAGACATGGATGGACGGTGGTTGGTGGG
>NZ_QPFC01000274.1:0-4702 GCF_003427465.1 Nocardiopsis sp. TNDT3
GGGGGCCCGCCCGCCCCGCCACGGGGCGGCGGGGCGGGCCACACGGGGCGCGGGGCCCGCCCCCGGACCGCGCGTGCGGCGTAATCCCTTTGCCCCGCGACCGCCCGGGGACGATGATGCCCCTATGCGCGTGGGAGTGGTGGGACTGGGGATGGGCCTGCACCTGGCGGTGTGGGCCGCCAGACTGGGCATGGACGTGGTGGCGGCCTGCGACCGCGACCCCTCCCTGCACGCCGCGGCCCGCGAGCGGCTGCCAGGCGCGATCCTCACCGACCGCTGGCGGGACCTGCTCGACCAGGACCTGGACGGGGTCATTCTGGCCAACGACTTCGACGCCCACGCGCCCCTGGCCCTGGCCTTCCTCGACCGCGGCGTCCACGTGCTCTCCGAGACCGCCGCGTGCGCCGACGAGGCCGAGGCGAGGGCGCTGGTCGCGGCGGCCGACCGCTCGTCGGCGTCCTACTCCCTGGCCGAGAACTACACCCTCCACCCGCACGTGCTGCTCGTCCGCGAGGCCGTCCGGGCGGGCGAACTGGGCCGGATCAGCCTCATCGAGGCCGACTACCTGCACGGCATGTCCCCCGAGGGCGTCGCCGGGCTGACCGGCGACCCCGCCCACTGGCGCGGGCGCATCGCCCCCACCGCCTACTGCACCCACTCCCTGTCACCGATCCTGGCGATCACCGGTGCGCACCCGGTGGAGGTCAGCGCGTTCACCGTGGACGAGGCCGCGCCACGCCAGGCCAGCACCATGGTGGTGCGCCTGTCCACGGGCGCCCTGGCCGTCACCCGCAACGGCTTCCTCCAGGGCGAACCCGACAGCCACTGGAGCTGGGTGTCGGTGCGCGGCACCCGCGGGCTGGCCGAGTCGGTGCGGGCGCGGGGAGAGCGCGCCTGGTCGGTGCGCGTGCGCCACGAGGGGTGGACCCGCCCCGACGGCGACGCCCACGAGGAGGAACGCGTCCCGCCCGCGCTGTCGCTGGACGGCGAGCCCGTGGAACGCGGGGCCGAGGGCACGGTGCGCCTGCTGCGGGGCTTTCGCGACACCGTCGAGCACGGCGCCGAGCCGCTGGTGCCGGTGCGCGCGGCCGTGGCGGCCTCCCTGGTCGGGGTGGCCGGGGCCGAGTCGCTGGCCCGGGGGTCGTGTCCGGTCCCGGTTCCGCCGCTGTGATCGGACTCTTTCCCGCTCCGGGGCGACCTGTGACGCGGCGCGGCCTCCCCTCGGACGGTTCCTGGCACTAGTTTCGGAGTGGACCCGCCGCCGCAGGTCCTCGACGCCGAGGAGAGCGATGACCCATCCGACCGACACCGACAGCGGCACCGACAACAGGGGGAAGCGGCTGGCCGGCGGCATGATGACCACGGTGTTCCGGTACGGCGGCCACGTCGTGCGCACCGCGACACCCGCCGCGCCCGCCATCCACGCCCACCTTCGCGCCCTGGGCGAGAGCGGATTCAGGGGCGCTCCGGTGCCGCTGCGGCTGCGCGACGACGGCCGGGAGGAGCTGACCTTCGTGGAGGGGGACGTCGCCCTCCCGCCGTTCCCCGACTGGGCGTTCACCGAACACACCCTGCGCTCGTGCGCCGAACTGCTGCGCCTTTACCACGACGCCGCCGCACGCGTGCCCGTGGACGCCTCGGCCGCCTGGAACACCGGCTCCACCGGGATGGCCGATCCCGAGGGCGGTCCCATCCTGTGCCACAACGACCCCTGCCTGGAGAACATCGTCTTCCGCCGCGGCCGGGCCACGGCCCTGATCGACTTCGACCTGGCCGCGCCGGGCCGCCCCGTCTGGGACGTGGCGGCACTGGCCTACTACCTGGTGCCCGCGCTCGACCCGGTCTCGGCCGCCGGGACCCCGCACGAGGGGAGCGACGTCGCGCACCGGCTGCGCCTCCTCGCCGACGCCTACGGGCTCTCCCCCGAGGACCGCCGCGCCCTGCCGGGGACGGTCGAGGAGTACACGGCCGTCGCCCGCGTCTTCGTGGCCGAGCGGGTCGAGAACGGTGACGGCCTGTTCGCCCGCGACCTGGAGCGGACGGGCGGGTGGGAGCGCTGGGACCGCCGCCAGGCCTGGCTGGCCGACCAGCGCGCGGTGTTCGTCGGAGCGCTGGTGTCCTGAGCCGGGGGTCTGACGGCTCCCTGGTCCCGCGGGCGGGGCGTACGGCCGAGCCCCGGGGTGCCGGGAGCGCTCGTGCCCGCCCCGGCACCCGGTCCTCCTGCTCCGATCGGGCCTTCGCCTCCTCCGGGACGGCCTCGAACGCGGCGCGGCCTCCCCCGTGCGGTCACCGGCACCGGTCCCGAGGCGCGCCCGGGCCCGTCCGCGGCCTCAGGCTCCGCGCCGGGAGATGACCACCAGGTACCGGCAGTCCGCACCGGTCGGGTTGTGGAACTCGCACGGCTCGGGCGGGCCCAGGTGCAGGCAGTCGCCCCGTTCCAGCACGTGCTCCACACCGCCCTCTCGGAAGGCGAGCGTGCCCTCCAGCACCCAGATCTGGTGGTGGGTGAGGGCGTAGGCCTGCGCGGGGAAGCCCACCCGCGCCCCCGGCGGCAGCTCCACCTCCACCAGTTCGATCGGGCCGCCGGACGCGGGCGAGACCGCGCGCCTCCGGTATCCCGTCCCGGGATCGGTCCACACGGGCTGCTCGCGCGCGCGTACCAGGCGGCGGTCGCCCTGCTCGGCGCGCGCGATCAGCTCCGACAGGGTGATGCCGAGCGCGGCGGCGAGCCGCCCCAGCAGGGAGGCGGTGGGCTGGGCCTCGCCGTTCTCGATCCGGCTGATCATGCCCCGGGAGACACCGGACAGCTCGGCCAGCGCCCCTCCGCTCAGTCCGCGGGCCCGGCGCAGCTCTCGCAGGGTCGAGGCCAGGGCCGTTCCCAGTGTGTCGCTCATGACGTTCACTATAGGGAGCACGACTGAATACCATGGTCGACATGACTTCGATGCCGACCCTCACTGTCCGCGACGCGACCCCCGCGGACGCCCCGGCGTGCGCGGCGATCTACTCCCCCTACGTCACCGACACCGCGATCACCTTCGAGTACGAGCCGCCCACCGCCGAGCAGATGGCCGAACGGATCGCCGCGGCCCAGCGGCGGCACGCCTGGATCGTGCTGGAGGACGCCGACGGGGTCGTCGGCTACGCCTACGGCGGACCCTTCCGCACCCGCGACGCCTACCGGTGGTCGTGCGAGGTCAGCGTCTACCTGGCGATGGGCCGCAGGCGCACCGGCGCGGGCCGCGCCCTGTACCGGGAGCTGCTGCCCCGTCTGGCCGAACGCGGCATGCGCACCGCCGTCGCGTGCATGACCCTGCCCAACGAGGCCAGCCTGGGCCTGCACCGCTCCCTGGGTTTCGAGGACGTGGGCGTCATGCGCCGGGTGGGCCGCAAGTTCGACGCCTGGCACGACGTCGCCTGGGCCCAGATCGGCCTCACCCCCGCACAGGGCTGAGGCCGTCGCGGCAGCGGGCGCGCGCAGGTCGGAGCGGAGCCGCCGTCGCCCGACAACCCGGGAGGGAAGCAGCCGCCTGTTCGTCCCCGGCACGGTCGACAGCCATGGGAGCCCGCGCCGAAGGGGTGCGACCCCCACGCGGTTCGTGCCCGCGGCGGGAGGCGCGACCCCGTGTCCGCTCCCGGCGCCAGCAGACAGCCGAAGGAGCCCGTGCCCAAGCGCCTCCCGTGTCCGCTGCCGGTCGTGAACGCCCCCGCGCACGGCGCTCGCCGCCGGAGGCCACCCCGCCGCACGAAACCTCCGTCGGATCCCGGCCGTATGCTCGTCAACGGTCCCATGTCCCCACCATCCCCCGGGAGCACCGCCGTGTCCGTCCCACCCGCGCGCCACCGGAGCTCGGGGCTGGCCTTCGCGCTCGCCTCGGCACTCGCCTTCGGCGGTTCGGGCGTCTTCGCCCGCCCCCTGCTGGACGCGGGGATGGACTCCCTCCACGTCACCTGGCTGCGCGTGGCCGGTGCGGCGCTGCTGCTGTTGCCCGTGGCCCTGACCCACTGGCGCACCGCCCGCCGCCGCCCGCTGCTGGTGCTGGCCTACGGCGTCTTCCCGATGGCCGGGGTCCAGGCGCTGTACTTCGCCTCCATCGCGCGCATCCCCGTGGGCATCGCCCTGCTCATCGAGTTCCTCGGTCCGGTCCTGGTCCTGCTGTGGCTGCGCGTGGTGCGCCGCACCCGGGTCTCCCCCGCCGCCGTGGTCGGCGTGGTCCTGGCCGTGGCCGGGCTCGGCCTGCTGCTGGAGGTGTGGGCGGGCGTGCGCCTGGACGCGGTCGGCGTCGGGCTGGCGCTGGGAGCCGCCGCGGCGCAGGCCGTCTTCTTCCTGCTCTCGGACAGCATGGGCGAGGACACCCACCCGCTGGCCGTGGTGGCCTTCGGCTCCCTGGTCGCCGCGGCGCTGCTGGGCGTCCTGGCCCGGCCCTGGACGCTGCCCTGGCACATGCTCGCCGACCCGGTCGCGCTCGGCGGGTTCTCCTTCCCCGGCTGGGCGGCCGCCCTGTGGCTGGGCCTGGTGTGCACCGCGCTCGCCTACTTCCTCGGAATCTCGGCGGTCCGGCGACTGTCCCCGCAGGTCGCCGGGGCGGTCGCTTACCTGGAGGTGGTCACCGCGATCGTGCTGGCCTGGGCGCTGCTGGGTGAGGCGCTCACCCCCGTGCAGGCCGTCGGCGCCGCCGTCATCGTCGCGGGCGCCCTCGTC
>NZ_QPFC01000275.1:0-6880 GCF_003427465.1 Nocardiopsis sp. TNDT3
ATCCGGGACGCCGCGGAGCCCACGAGGCTCGAAACGGCAGCGGCCGGTCACCACCGGCCGCACGCGCCCGGACGCGCCAGGCCCCCGGTCTGGACCGTTCGGACGCGCCGAGTGGACCTTGCGACGATGGAAGGACCCCGCCCCCATGGCCACAGGCGCAGCAGAACGCCCCAGCCCGCCCACCGACACCGCCGCGCACGCGGTGGTGGGGGTGCTGGCCGCGGCCGGGATCAGACGGTGCTACACCGTCCCCGGTGAGAGCTTCCTGGAGCTCGCCGACGCGATCGACCAGCACCCGCGCATGCAGCTGGTCTCCACCCGGCACGAGAACGGCGCCGGGTTCATGGCCGAGGCCGAGGCCAAGCTCACCGGCGTCCCCGCCGTGGCCGCGGCCACCCGGGGGCCGGGAGCGTCCAACCTGGCGGTGGGCGTGCACACCGCCATGCAGGACTCGACGCCGATGATCGTGTTCCTCGGACAGGCCGAGACCGAGCACCTGGGCAGAGAGGCCTTCCAGGAGGTGGACCTCACCGCCTTCTACACGCCCATCACCAAGTGGTCCACCACCGTGCACCGGGCCGACCGGCTCGCGGAGGTCACCGCGAAGGCGGTCCGCGTCGCCACCACCGGCAGGCCCGGCCCGGTCGCCATCGCGGTGCCCGGCGACCTGTTCGGCCAGCGCGTGGGCCCCCAGGACCCGCCCGGACCGCCCGTGGTCCCGCGCCCGGTCCTGGGCACGGAGGCCAGGGACCGGCTGGCGACCTGGCTGGCCAGGGCGGTGCGCCCGGTGATCGTCGCGGGCGGTGGCGCCCGCGCGGCCCGGGAGGACCTGATCCGGGTCGCCGAACGCTTCAACACGGGCGTGTACGCCGCCTGGCGGCGCCAGGACGTGTTCCCCAACGACCACCCGCTGTACCTGGGGCACCTGGGGCTGGGCTGTTCTCCGCCGGTGCTCAACGCCCTGGCGGAGGCCGACGCGGTCCTGGTGGTCGGCTGCCGGATGAGCGAGACCACCACCCAGGGGTACCGGTTGCCCGAACGCGGCGGACGCGTCCGGGTCGCGCAGATCGACATCGATCCGGGGCAGATCGGGGCCGGTACCGACCTGTGGTTCGGCGCGGTCGCCGACGCCGGGGAGGCGCTGCGCGAACTCGCCGGGGCGCCGGTCCAGGCGCCCTACCGCGACTGGAGTTCGGCCCGCCGGGTGTGGGTGGACACCGCGACGGTGCCCCCCGAGGCCGCCGGGCACACCGGTTCCCGGCTCCATCCGTGGGCGGTGGTCGCGGGGATGCGCGCGGCGCTGCCCGAGGACGCGCTGATCACCAACGACGCGGGAAACTTCGCCTCCTTCCTGCACCGGGGCTGGTGGTTCCGGCACCCGCGCACCCAGCTGGCGCCGACCAGCGGCGCCATGGGCTACGCCGTGCCCGCCGCGGTGGCGGCCAAGATCGCCGCCCCGGACCGGACGGTGGTGGCGGTGGCCGGTGACGGCGGCGCCCTGATGACCGGGCAGGAGCTGGAGACCGCGGTGCGGATGGACGCGCCGGTCACCGTGGTGGTGTTCCAGAACGGCCTGTACGGCACGATCGCCATGCACCAGGCCCGGGAACTGGGGAGGATCGCCGGAACCCGGATCAGCGGACCGCTGGACCTGGCCGGGTACGCCCGGTCCCTGGGCGCCAGGGGCGCGACCGCGCACACGCGTGAGGAGTTGGAGAAGGCGCTGGCGGAGGCCGTGGGGGCGGATCTGCCCACCCTGGTGGACGTGCGGACGGACCCGGAGGTGATCAGCCCGGGCGCCACCCTGTCGGGCCTGCTGAACGGTTGAGCCGGTACCGCCGCACGGCTGGGGGTCGCCGCCCCGCGGGGCCGTCCGCACCACCGGCCCACCGGAACGCCGTCGTCTCTGGGCCACCGGTCGCCACCGGCCCGACGGGTGACCGGGGCCGCGGGCTACCAGGTCAACGGGCAACCGGGCCACTGGCAGACTCCGGGGCAGCGGTCGCGTCCGATCAAGCGGTCACCACCGCGCCACCGGTCGTTGCCGGAGCGCTCGGGCGAAGCCTTGCGGACGCGCCCTGCCCCCGGCGTGCACGGATGCACGGGCGCCGTACCGGCCGCCTCGGGCGGCACGGTGCCCGTGCCCCTTCATCGGACCCGAACCTTTCCGGGAAGGGGGCTGAGCACTCAGGCGGCGTAGGCGGCGGCCGCCTCGCGCAGGGCGCGCACGGTGGCGCGGATGCCCGGACGACGGGAGGCGTCGGTGCGCCAGAACACGTACACCTGGCGCACCAGCGCGGGCTGCACGGGCACCACCCGCACCCCCTCCGGCAGGGGTCCGCATCCCAGGCGGGGCATGACGGCGGCGCCGATCCCGGCGGCGATGAGCGCCAGCTTGGTCTGGTGCTCCTCCACGTTGTGGATGACGTTGGGTTCGCCGCCGTGCGCCCGTATCAGGCCGTGCAGCCAGTCGTCGCAGATCGACCCGCGCGACCAGCTGATCCAGGGCAGGTCGAGGATCTCCTCCGGTGCGAGGATCTCGCGATGGGCCAGGGGGTGGTCGGCGGGCAGGGCGATGTCGCCGACGTCCTCCATGAGCGGGGCGCGGCTCATGCCGCTGGGCAGGTTCAGCGGCGCTCCGATCCAGTCGACGACCATGGCCAGGTCGGCGTCCCCGCGGGCCATGGCGGGCACGCTCTCGTGCGGCTCCTCCTCGTGCAGCTCCACCCGCAGACCGGGGTGGGCCTCGCGCAGGGAGGAGAGCGCGTGCGGCAGGAGGCCCCGGACGGCAGTGGGGGTGGCGGACAGGCGCAGGTGTCCGGTGACGTCGTCGCGGTGCGCCTCCAGATCGGCCTCGGCGCGCTGGACCATGGACAGGATCCTGGCGGTGTGCTCGACCAGGAGTTCGGCCGCGTCGGTGAGGCGCACGCCCCGGCCGTTGCGCTCGACGAGGGGCTGTCCGACCTCGCGTTCGAGTTTGGTGAGCTGCTGGGAGACGGCCGAGTTGGTGACGTGGAGGGCTTCGGCGGCGGCGCTGAGGGAGCCGTGGGCCGCGATGGTGTGCAGGACCCGGAGTCGGTCGACGCTGAGCATGTAAGCAAGCCTAAGGTCCGACTTAAGCAATACGAAGTAGACCTAACACATCGTTCGGGGATAGAAACGTCCCATGTCCGCTGCCTCCGCTGTCTCCCCCGTGTCCGCCCCGCCCGGCAGCCCGCGCCGCGCGCTCTCCGACTGGCGGGCCAAGTTCGTCCTGCTCTCCCTGATCTGGGGCATGAGCTTCCTGTTCATCAAGATCGGGGCCGAGGTGCTCTCCCCCGTGCAGCTCTCGCTCGGGCGCATGGCCACCGGAGCGCTGCCCCTGCTCGCCGTCCTGCTGCTGCGGGGCGGCCGGCTGCCGCGCTCACCACGCCTGTGGGGGCACATGTTCGTGGCGGCGCTGCTGCTCAACACCGTCCCCTTCACCCTGTTCGGGTACGCCGCCCAGCTCATCCCGTCCGCGCT
Source organism: Nocardiopsis sp. TNDT3 (assembly GCF_003427465.1). Classification (NCBI taxonomy): domain Bacteria; kingdom Bacillati; phylum Actinomycetota; class Actinomycetes; order Streptosporangiales; family Nocardiopsidaceae; genus Nocardiopsis; species Nocardiopsis sp. TNDT3. The sequence continues at coordinate 3,505 of NZ_QPFC01000275.1, forward strand.
CATGGGCATCGTGAACGCCTCGACGCCCCTGTTCGGCGTGGTGTTCTCGATGCTGCTGCTCTCCGACGAGCGGCCCGACCGCGACCGGGTCCTGGGCCTGGGCATCGGCTTCCTGGGTGTGCTCACCGTGTTCGGGGTGTGGAGGTCGCTGGACGAGGTGACCGTCAGCGACGGCGACGCCGTGCTGGGCATGCTGTTCGTCGTGGGAGCCACCGTCTGCTACGGGATCGGAACGCCCTACCTGCGCCGGTTCGTGGCGGGCAGCTCCCACGGCGCCCTGGAACTGAGCACTCTGCAACTGCTGCTGGGCTCGGTGCCGCTGGTGGTCCTGGTCCCGCTGTTCACCGAGATGCCCACGGGCGTGACGTGGCAGGTGGTGGCGGCGGTGAGCACCCTGGGCGTCTTCGGCACCGGTGTGGCCTACATCCTCCAGTACGCGGTGGTGCGCGAGGCCGGGGCGACCGTGGCGACCACGGTCACCTACGTGGCGCCGGTGGTGGCGATCGCCGCCGGAGTCGTGCTGCTGGACGAGACCCTGAGCTGGAACCAGCCGCTGGGCGCGGTGGTCATCATCCTGGGCGCCGCCCTGTGCCAAGGGGTGATCCGTACCCGGTACGTGGTCCCGTCCGCGCGGAGGAGGTGACCGGGGCCTCCCGCAGGCCAGCCGTCCACAGGTCCGGGAAGGCCCTGGCCGGGGCCGAAGCCCGGTGTCAGACTGAGAACCGGGGGCGCCGCGCGCCCCCAGGGGGCGGGGCTTCCCCCCGATCCCAGTGTCGTTCGCCCCGCGCACGCACGGCAAGCCCTCATCCGCGCCTGTGGACGGATCGGGTCGGGCCGCCGGATCCCGACGGCCCGACCCGGGAGCCGGTCGGTCAGTCCTCGCGCAGCGTTTCGACGGCGGCGGCGAGGTCGTCCGGGTAGGGACTGGAGAACTCCACCGGGCGGTGCTCGGTGGGGTGGTCGAAGCCCAGGCGCACCGCGTGCAGCCACTGGCGGCGCACGCCCAGCCGCTCGGCCAGGGTCGGGTCGGCGCCGTAGAGCATGTCGCCCACGCACGGGTGGCGCAGGGCCGACATGTGCACCCGGATCTGGTGGGTGCGGCCCGTCTCCAGCTTGATCTCCAGCAGGCTCGCGGCCCGGAAGGCCTCCTGCGTGTCGTAGTGCGTCACCGACGGGCGCCCGCCCGCGACCACGGCCCAGCGTCCGTCGCCCGCCGGGTGGCGGTCGATCGGCGCGTCCACGGTGCCCCGGAGTGGATCCGGGTGCCCCTGGACGAGCGTGTGGTAGTGCTTGTCCACGGTGCGCTCCTTGAACGCCCGCTTGAGCACGCTGTAGGCGGTCTCGCTCTTGGCGACCACCATCAGGCCGGTGGTGTTGGCGTCCAGCCGGTGCACGATGCCCTGGCGCTCGGCGGCGCCGCTGGTGGCCACCTGCACTCCGGAGGCCAGAAGGCCCTCCAGGACGCTGGGACCGGTCCAGCCCACGGTCGGGTGGGCGACCACGCCGACCGGCTTGTCCACCACGATGATGTCGGTGTCCTCGTGCACGATCCGCATGCCCGGCACGGCCTCGGGACGCGGCACGGGAGCGGTGGGCGGCGGCGGGAGGGTGACCTCCAGCCAGGCCCCCGCGCTGACGCGGTCGGACTTGGCCGCCTCGGAGCCGTCGACCAGGACGCCGCCGTCACCGATGATCTCGGCGGCGCGGGTACGGGACAGGCCGAACATCCGGGCGATGGCCGAGTCGAGCCGGTCTCCCTCCAGCCCGTCGGGCACGGGCAGGCTTCGAACGTCGCTCACTGGTCCCTCCCTCCGGTCCTGTCGTCTCCGGCGGCACCGGTCCCACCGGCGCCTCCGGCGTTCTCTCCGCCCTCGGCCGAGGCCTTCTTGGTGTCGCGGTCGTCCTCGATGAAGGTCCCGTCCAGGTTGAGTCCCTTGAAGGTCAGCGCCACCACCAGGCAGGCGCCCACCACCACGCAGGAGTCGGCGATGTTGAAGACCGGGAAGGTCCCCACGCTGATGAAGTCGACGACCGCGCCGTGGAAGGGGGCCGGGTCGCGGAAGAAGCGGTCCACCAGGTTCCCGGCGGCGCCGCCCATCATCAGTCCGAGCGTCACACCCCACCACACGCTGCGCACCCGCAGACCCATGTAGCCGATGACGAGGACCACGATGCTGGCGATGCAGGTGAACACCCACGTGAAGTCGGTGCCCATGGAGAAGGCGGCGCCCGTGTTGAACACCAGGGTGAACTGGACGAAGTCGCCGATGACGTCGAGGTACTCGCCCTCGGCGAAGGTCGCCAGGACCCACTCCTTGGTGAGGAAGTCGACGCCGATCGCGGCGAGCGCGACGAGCAGCAGGAGAAGGTACCTGCGCGGACGCGCGCCCGTCTTGTCGGTCGTGGTCATGTTCCTGTCCCCGGAGGGCTCTACCTCAGTCAGCGACGCTCCTCGCGCTGTTTGCAGGTGACGCACAGGGTCGCGCGTGGGAAGGCCTGAAGGCGCGCCTTCCCGATGGCCTGCCCGCATGAGCCGCAGACCCCGTAGGTCCCCGCGTCCATCCGTTCGATCGCCCGCTCGCCCTCGGCGAGCAGGTCACGAGTATTGTAGGCCAACGCCAGATCCTGTTCGCGCTGGAAGGCCCTGGCCCCGGCGTCCGCGCTGTCGTCCCCGGCCCCCTCCACGGGGTCCTCCAGCAGCTCGGTGAACTCGGCCTCGACCTGCCCGAGCTCCCGCTTCGCCGCGGCGGCCTCCTCCTCCAGTCGCCCGCGGACCTCGGCGAGCTCCCCCGCCGTCCAGGGGTCCTCCCCCGGCAGGACCGGCAGCCGGGCGGCGTCGGTGGCCTTCATCGCAATCCCTCCAGACGGCTCGGCACCGGTCCCGGAGTCCGCCGGAGCGCGGACTCTCCCCCCTGGGCGGTACCGCGAGTGGTGCCGGCAGCCTAGGCAATCCGCCCGGGCAAGGCAAAGATCCGGGGCGACGCGCCTTCCTCCCGGTCACGGCTCCGACCTGCCCGGACGCTCCCGGCACGGGGTGGGGGCGTCGTTCGTCCCGGGGGCGCGGAGTCCGCGAGGCCGCGCACCGACCGGTCCCGGTCAGAACCCCCGCCGGTAGCGCAGGCGGGGCAGGACCGCGCCGTTGAGGGGCCCCTCCTCGGTGACCGCCCCGTCGGCCTCCCAGCCGTGCGCCGCGTAGAAGCGCCGGGCGCGCGGGTTGTCCCGGAGCACCCACAGGACGGCCTCGCCGTACCCCGCCCCGGCGACGGCCCGGTGCACGTCGGCGATCAGCCGCCGGTTGACCCCGCTCCCCCACGTCTCGGGGACGGAGAAGAAGGCCTCCAGCTCGCACGGCCCGGCGGTGCCGCCCGCCCCCTCC
>NZ_QPFC01000276.1:0-4929 GCF_003427465.1 Nocardiopsis sp. TNDT3
GGGGAGGGCGGAACTGGCCGACTGGGTCGAGCACACGGTGGTCCTCGGCGTCCTGGCCCGTGCGGCACGGGGACTGGCCGGGGCGGGCAGCGTGGCGCCGGGGCTGCTGCGGGGCAACACCGCCGCGGCCCTGGCCGGGGCCGTACGCGCCCTGGGCGCCGACCGGCCCGCGGTGCGCGTGCGGGCCCGGGAGGTGGCCGATGACCTGCTGGGACGCCCCTCCCTGGCCGGGACCGGCGGCTACACGGGGGTGGACGCCTCGGGACTGGGGGTGTTCCGGCGCACCACGTGCTGCCTGTACTACCGGGTTCCGGGCGCGGGGTACTGCGGGGACTGCGCCCTGCGCCGCTGAGTGACCCACGCCCGTCCCCTCCCCGTGCTTCGCCGTCCCCGGTCCGGGGTAGCTGCGGCCGTGGACGACGGTCGGCGAGGGAATCCGGTGGGAGGAACCCATGACGGGTCGGGACAGGGCGGGCGCGGACGGGGCCGTGGCCCGCGCACGCGCGTGGGTGAGCCGTGCGGTGGGTTCGGACGGGCACGAACGGCACACGGCGCTGTCCATCGGCAAGAGCGCCCTGGCCGCCTCGTTGGCGTGGTTCGTCGCACAGCACCTGATCCAGGCCGCCTCACCGGCCTTCGCGCCCTTCACCGCGGTCCTGATGATGCAGGTCACCGTCTACCAGTCGGTGGTCCAGTCGCTGCGCTACGTGGGCGCGGTGGCGCTGGGGATCACCGTGCAGGCCGTCCTGGGCTTCGCCGCGGGCCCGGACATGCTGACCTTCGTCGTGGTCACGCTCATCGCCCTGGTCATCGGCCGGTGGAGGCCCCTGGGCAGCCAGGGGTCCCAGGTGGTCACGGCCGCGTTCTTCGCCTTCTCCACCTTCCTGTCCTCCCAGGGCTACACCGGGCGCCTGGTGGACCTGGCCCAGATCCTGTTGCTGGTGCTCATCGGCTGCGCCATCGGCACCGCGGTCAACGTCCTCGTGCTGCCGCCCATGCGCTTTCGCAGCGCGGAGTACGCCATCCGCTCCCTCGCGCACGCCGAGTGCGACCTGATCGGGGACATCCGGCGCGGAATGGAACGGGGGGAGCTGACCGAGGACGAGGCCGAGGACTGGCGCCAGCGGGCCAACCGGCTCGCGTCGACCGTCCGGCAGACCCGTTCGGCGGTGGACACCGCCTGGGAGAGCGTCTACCTCAACCCGGCCAGGCTCCTGCGCAGACACCGCCACCACGTCGCCTTCGAGGGCTACCAGCAGTTGGTCGACGCCCTGGAGCGCACCACCCACCAGCTGGGCTCCCTGGCCCGCAGCATCCACCTGTGGAGCCGTGACGGGGAGCGCTCCGTCCACCAGGACTTCCTGAGCCTCTACGGGGACTTCCTCGCCTCGATCGCCGAGATCACCCGCGAGCTCAGCGGGTTGGACCAGGACCGGCTCGGCCCCCAGGCCAGGAGGCTGTGCCGGCTCGCGGAGCAGGCCCGGGAGCGCTACGACGACCTCGTGCGGGCCAAGGAGGGCGAGGACGCCCCGCCCTTCGACGACCTCCGGCTGCCCTACGGCGTGCTCCTGATCGAGGCGCAGCGGCTCATGGACGAGTTCCAGTACAGCTGTGACGTGATCCTGCACTACGTGGACCGCCCCGGTCCCGCGGACGGGTCCGGCGGCGCCCGCCACATCTGACCGCGGCCGTACGCCCTTCCGGGGCCGCCGCGCGACAGGCGGCCCCGGAAGGGCGGTGGCGCCGCTCAGGCGCGGCCGGACCGCCAGGCGGACAGGGCCACACCGGCGGCGGCGAGCAGGACGCCGACGGTCGCCCAGGAGAAGGCGGTGCGGTAGCCCTCGACGGAGGCGGCGACGTCACCGGAGGCGCCCGCGGCGACGGCCGCGCCGACGAGGACGGCCATGCCGGTGGCCCCGCCGAGCTGGTCGACCGAGCGCTGGACGCCGGAGGCGACCCCCGCGTCGGCCTCGGTCACCCCGTGCAGGGCGGCGTTCTGCAGGGCGATCAGACCGACGCCCATGCCGACGCCGACCAGGAGCATGCCGGGCATGGCGTCGGCCCACAGACCGCCGTCCACCGGCAGCCGCGACAACCAGGCGGTCCCGGCCGCGGCCGAGAGCAGGCCCGCGATCGCCGCCCCGGACAGGCCCAGGGCTCCGATGATCCGGCCGACCACGGTCGCCGAGACCAGGATCGCCGCGCAGAACGGCACGTACGCCAGCCCCGCCTGCATGGGGCTCATCCCCAGCACGTGCTGGAGGTAGAGCGTCACCAGCAGGAAGGAGGTCGACAGCGCCGCGCTGAGCAGCACCGTCGCCCCGTTGGCGACCAGCCTGGTGCGGTCGGCGAAGAAGGACAGCGGTACCAGCGGGTTGCGCGACCTGGCCTCGACCAGGACGAACAGCCCCATCGCCGCGGCACCCGCGAGCACGGGGACGTACACACGCGGCTCCGTCCAGGAGTGTTCCGCCGCCTGGAGCACCCCGTGCACCAGGGCCAGGGGACCGGCCGTCAGCAGCAGTCCGCCCAGGACGTCGGGGCGGCGCCGTGCGGCGCCGGTCTCGGCGGCCGGAGCGACCGGGGCCTGGGCACCCGGCACCGCGCCGCGGACGCGGTCGGGCGCGACCAGCAGCGGGACCGCGACCAGGACCACGGCGACGACGGGGAGGTTGACGAGGAAGATCCACCGCCAGTGCAGCAGCTCGGTGATCACGCCGGACAGCAGCACCCCGCCCACCAGGCCGGAGCTGGAGATGGCGCCCCAGACGCCGAGGGCCCTGGCGCGTTCCTGGGGGTCGGGGAAGAGCACGGCGATCAGCGACATCGCCGCCGGGGAGGCGAGCGCCTCACCGGCCCCCTGCCCGAAGCGGGCGGCCAGGAGCCAGGGCAGGTCCGGCGCGGCGCCCGCGACGAGCGAGGCGGCGCCGAACAGGGCGGCGCCCAGGAGCAGCATGCGCCGCCGCCCCAGCAGGTCGCAGACGCGCCCGCCGAGCAGCAGCAGGCCGCCGCCGACCAGCGTGTAACCGGCGACGACCCAGGTCAGGCCCTGCGGTCCGGCGCCCAGGTCGGCGCCGATGGAGGGCAGGGCGATGTTGACGACCGTGACGTCCACGGCGATGAGGAACTGGAGCATCGACACCGCGGCGAGCGCCCACCAGCGGCGGGCAGCGGCGGGGCGCTCCCGGCGGCCTGAGCGCGCGTCGGGAGTTCGGAAGGAGTTCATGATGGCCGATCGGGTCGGACCCGCGTCGAGGCGGGCCGGGAAACGGAAGGGAAGCCGTTCCGCCCGCGCGGTACGCCAAGCGGGCCCCGCCCGTCCTCCCAGGACCGGGCGCGGCGCGCGGCGGGCGCGGACGCCCGCCTACTCCGTGACTGCGACTGCCATCATGCGCGGCAGTCTAGACCCTGCCGCCGGGTCGGCGCACCGGAAATACCCGGCCGCTCCGTGTGCCGCCCGGGCCGGAGCGCTCAACACGGCTCCCCGTCACGGGGTCCCCCGGCCCCGGGACGCCGGTCGCCCACCAGGCCCGTCTCGTAGGCGGTGATCACCAGCTGCGCGCGGTCGCGCGCCCCGAGTTTGGCCCGCAGCCGCCCGATGTGCGTCTTGACCGTGGCCAGGCTCAGGTGCAGGTGCTCGGCCAGTTCGGTGTTGGACAGGCCGCGGGCGATCAGCCCGAGGACCTCCACCTCGCGGTCCGTGACGCCGTCGAGGGCGCGGGCCGGAGGGCGTCCCGGCTCGGGGAGGCGGGCGAACTCGGAGATGAGCCTCCGGGTGACCGAGGGGGCCAGCAGGGCGTCCCCCGCGGCGACGACGGTGATGGCGTCCAGGACCCGCGACGGCGGCGTGTCCTTCAGCAGGAAGCCCGCCGCGCCCGCGCGGAGGGCGGCGTAGACGTACTCGTCCAGGTCGAAGGTGGTGAGGATGAGGACGCGGACGCCCGCCGTCGCGGGATCGGCGCAGATACGCCGGGTGGCCCCGATGCCGTCCAGCCCGGGCATGCGGATGTCCATGAGGACGACGTCGGGCCGTTCGCGGCGGGCGAGTTCCACGGCCTCGGCTCCGTCGGCGGCCTCGCCGACGGCGCTCAGCCCGGGGGTGTGGTCGACCAGGACGCGGAAACTGCCGCGGACCATCGCCTGGTCGTCGGCGACGAGGACGCGCGTGACCCCGGTGCCCTCTCCGGCCCCCGTCGCCCGCGTCGGTCGGGTCACGGCGTGCTCTCCTGTCCGGTCGGCAGTCGTACGGCCACCGCGAAACCGCCCTGCGGACGGGGTCCCGCGGTGAAAGCGCCCCCGCACATCATCGCCCGTTCCCGCATGCCCAGGAGGCCGTGTCCGCCCGTGGGACCCCCGGGCGGGCGACGGGAGCCCTCCGCGGGCCCCTCGTCGACCACCTCGATGTCGACCGCCGCGCCGTCCGAGGCGACGGTCACCTCGCACCGGGTCGGAGCCGCGTGCCGGACCGCGTTGGTCAGGGCCTCCTGCACGATCCGGTACGCCATGAGGCGGGTGCCCTCCGGAACACCCCGCATGCCGCGGACCGTCAGGCGCACGTCGACCCCGGCCCTGCGGGCGTCCCGCGCGAGTCCGTCGAGACCGTCCAGGCCCGGCGCCGGGGCCAGCGGGGCCTGTTCGGTGCGCAGCACCCCCAGGGCGCGGCGCATCTCCGTCAGAGCGGACCTGCTGGCCTCCTCGATGTCCCTGAGCGCGACCCGGGCCTCGCGCGGGTCAGCCTCCGCCACGTGTGCGGCCACACCCGCTCTGACGGCGATCAGGCCGAGGTTGTGCGAGACGACGTCGTGCAGGTCGCGGGCGATGCGCAGCCGTTCCTCGGTCAGCGCCCGCTCGGCCCGCCGCCGCCCCCGGGCCCGGTGGGAGCGCACGGCGAAGCCCGCCGCCCAGGCGCCGCCGACCACCAGCACCACC
>NZ_QPFC01000277.1:0-6721 GCF_003427465.1 Nocardiopsis sp. TNDT3
GGCCGGGGCACCTCGGGTGCCCCGGCCCCCTCGCCGTCCGCCGGGCGGACCGCCTACGCGGACCCCGCGCTACCGGCTACTCGTCGTCCTCGTCCTCGTCGCGGCGGCGCTTCTTCTTGCCGTCCCGGCCGGGGCGCAGCAGCGCCTCGGCCAGGGCGAGCACCGTCTCCTCCAGGGAGGCGAACCGCTTGGTGATGTCGTCGTGCGAGTTCTCGACCGCTTCGGTGACGGTCTCCTCCAGCTCGTGCCGGTCCGGGCGCTGCTTCAGCTCGCGCAGCACCGGCGCCACGGCCGAGGTGACGTGCTCGTCGATCTCGTCCAGCTTGCCGGTGTGGTCCAGCTGCGGCCGCTCCACCAGCTCGGTCAGGCGGCGGTGCAGCTCGCTGACCTCCATGGTCTGCGGCAGCTGGTTGAGCCGCTGGTTGAGCGCCTCCAGCCGGTCGTCGAGGGCCTCCATACGGCCGTCCACGCCCTCGAAGTGCCCGCTGACGCCCTCGAACTGGCCCTCGACACCGTTGACCCGGCCGTCCAGGCCGTCCAGGCGGCCGTTGACGCCGTCCATGCGGCCGTCGATGCGGTCGAGCTTGCCCTCGACCCCCTCGAAGCTTCCCTCGAAGTGTCCCTCGAAGGTGTCGAAGCGGTCGGTGAGGCGGCCCAGCTCGTGGTCCACCTTGCCGGTGATCTGCGCCAGGTGGGTGTCGACCTTGCCGGTCAGGGCCTCGCGCTGGCGCTCCAGACGCTCGTCCAGCGCCGTCCGGTGCGCCTCCACCCGCTCGGTGAGCGACTCGGTCAGCGTCCGCGAACGCTCCTCGGACTCGGTGGCGAGCCGGTCGCTGTTCTCCTGGACGAACGTCCGCAGCTCGGCGAAGTCGGAGGTGACGCGCTCGGCGTCCTCGGCGATCCGGGCGCCCAGGGCGTCGGTGCGCTCGGTCACCGCCTCGCGCAGGCGCTCGGAGGCGGCCTCGGCCTGCTCCCGGGTCTCGGTGCGGCCCAGCTCCATCTGCTCGTTGAGCTCGGCCAGGCGCTGGCGCAGGTGGGTGCGCAGCTCGGTGAGCGACGACTCGTGGTCCTCGCGGAGCTTGGCGAGCGCGCCGGTGACGTCGGCGACCGCGGCGGTCGTCTCGGCGTTGTTCTCCTCGGCCTGGGTGCTGAGGTAGCCGACGCTCTCGGCCAGCTTGGCGGCGAGGGATTCGTGGCGCTCGGCGGAGGAGGTGGACAGGGCGCCCAGCTCCTCGGTCAGGGCGGCGGTGCGCTCGCCCAGCTCGCCGGTGTTCTCCTGAAGGCGCGACAGCAGCGTCTCGTGCTGCTCGGCGGTGCGCTCCTCCATCGAGGTGCGCAGACGCTCGGTGCGCTCCTCCACGAGCGTGCGCAGCTCGCCGTTGGCCTGCTCCGCCCTGGCGGCGGCCTCCTCGGCCTTGGCCTCGACGGTCTCGCCCAGCCGGGCGTCGGCCGCAGCCAGGGCCTCGCGGCTCTCGCTCACGACGGCGGTGAGGCTCTCGCGGCTCTCGTTGACGACGGCGGTGAGGCTCTCGCGGCTCGCGGCCACGGCCTCTGCCAGCTCGGTGCGGCCCTCGGCCAGGGCCTCGGAGATCTCGGTCCGCCCGCCGGCGAGCGCCTCGGCCAGTTCGGTGCGGCTCTCGCCGACCGCGGCGGTGAGGGCCTCGTGGCGGCTCTCCGCCGACTCCGAGAGCGCGGACAGCGACGCCTGCACGGCCTCGGTCCTGGCGGTCAGGGAGGCCAGCGCGGTGTCGAGCGCGTCCAGGCGGGCGCCGAAGGTCTCGCTCAGCCCGTCCAGGCGGGCGCCGAGGGTCTCTCCGAGTCCGTTCAGACGGGTGTCGAGGCTCTCGTCCAGCCCCGTCAGGCGCTCGCCCAGCTCGTTGACCTGCTCGGAGGTGCGGTTGCCCGTCTCCGCCATCCGCTGGAGGCGGGTGAGCGCGGTGTCCAGGTGACCGGCGATGCGGTGGGTGTCCGCGCGCAGGGGGGGCAGGTCCGAGAGGGGCTTGACCTGCTGGGCGACGACCTCGATGTGCTCGGCGAGGGTCTCCGCCCACTCCGGCGGCCGGGCGAGGAACTCGTCGACGCGGCCGTTGACCGTGGCGACCGACTCGGTGAGGGCGGTGAGCTCGCGCTCGCGCAGCTCGCGGAGCAGCCACTCCATGCCCTCCAGGCGCTGGCGCATCTCCTCGCTGACGGCGCCCTGCGACTTCTGCTCGGAGACGTGCTCCTGGGCGGCCTGGGAGAGCAGGTCACGCATGCGGTCGGAGATCCCCGCCTGACCTCCTCCGTTGAGGAAGTTGTGATTGGTCTGTTCCACCGAGGTGCTCCTTATTTTTCTGGCGCTCCCGTACCCGTCCGGGGGAGTGGACGGTGGGTTCCGGACGGCTCGGGTTCTCGATGGTCCCCGGGTGGGCGGTGTTTTTGCACCAGTACGGCCTCATCGTGACTGGAGTGTGACTGAGCGTATACACGCGAGGCAAGGCCTGTTCTTCTGCTGAACCGCGGGGGCGGGTCAACGATCACGGCCTTCCGGGTGAATCCATGAGAAGGGAAAGAATTCGCGCCGCCAGTTTAACGACACGCGCCGCTCCTCCCCCAGGGGACCGCCAAAGATCTGGGTGGGGAAGGTAACGATCTGGCCCGATGTCGTGATCCGCGGCCCCAGGGTGCACTCCAGCCACCTCGTCCACGGTTGTCCACAGGTGGGAACGTGTCCTTGCGGGCCGGTCGCGGGGAGGGGGACACTCGAACACGGGGGCGGCGCACTCACCCGACGGCGACGCGTGGCGCCCCCGAATCCAGCCTAGGCCGACGCCTCCACCGCCCGCCAGCCCCCGTCGGGCCTGTGGACACCGGCACGCGCTCCTCGCGAACGGTCCCCCACCGGCGTCACCATCGACGCCGACGGTGACGCCGGTGGCAGGAGCACCGGTGAAGGCGGCCCCGTACGCGCACCGGTGGCGGAACCCGCCGCCCGCACCGGTCGGCCCGCACCGGTCGGCCCGCTAACCCCGCCGCGGGTCGCCCACCTCGCGGCACAGCAGGCAGAAGGGCCGCTCGCCGATCCGCGTGAGCACGACCGTCACCGACTCCGGGCCGGAGGCGCGCAGGTCCCGGCGCAGCTTCTCGGTGTCCACCGCCGAACCCCGCTTCTTGACGGTCACCGTCCCCGCCCCGAGGCCGCGCACCGCCGAGCGCAGCCGCTTCAGCGAGAACGGCAGCACTTCCACCACCTCCAGCACCCGCCACAGCGGCGAGAGCACAGCGCTGTCCGCGGTGAAGTACGCGATCCGCTCGTCCAGCAGGGCGCCGTCCACCCGCGCCGCCGCCTCCGCCACCAGGTGCGAGCGCACCACGGCCGGGTCCGGGTCGTACAGGTAGCGCCGGGCCGACGCCACCGGGGCCGGGCCCAGACCGGGGTCGGCGTCCAGGTGCGCCACCGCGCCCTCACGGGCGAGCAGCCCCTCGCGCTCGTGCAGCACCGTCGCCCGGCGCCGCGGCCCGTCGGCCAGCGCGCCGAACCACAGGGCGGTCTCCTTCAGCTCCCCGTCCACCGAGATCCACTCGGCCGCCGCGTCCCCGGGCAGCGCCTCGTGCGGGACGCCCGGCGCGGCCTTGAGGCAGGCCGCCTGCGCCCCCGAGGCCAGGTCCACGGCCGTGTCCCACGGCGGGGAGTAGGCCGAGGGGTCGAACACCCGGCCGCGCCCGCCCCGCCGGGCGGGGTCGCAGAACAGCAGCGGGTACCGGCCGGGCGCGGTCGCGGAGGCGTCGCCCTCGCGGACCCGGGCCAGCCCGGACAGGCCCAGGGCCCCGATGTTGGCGCGGGCCACCGCGACCGTGAGGGGGTCGGCGTCCACGCCCTCGACCGGAACGCCGCGCGCGGCCAGGGCCAGCAGGTCCGCGCCGACCCCGCAGCACAGGTCGCCCGCGGCGGCGCCGTCCAGGCCCCGCCCCGACGACCCGGCCGAGCCGATCGCCCCGGCCATGCGCTCCGCGCGGTAGTCGGCCACCACGCGCCGGGTGGACTGCTCCAGCCCGTTGGGCGTGAAGAACATCCGCCGCGCGAGTTCGCCGAACTTGGCCCGCCCGCGTTCGCGCAGGGAGACCTGGGTCAGGACGGCGTTTACCAGCTCGGATACGGGTAGACCGGGGTCGAGGGCCGCCACGCGCGGATCACCGCGCAGCAGTGAGGCCGCGGCGAGCTGGTCCCCGGCGGCGGCCTTCGGGTCCACCCCCGCCAGGACCTCCCGGCCCGCGTCGGTGAGCAGGGCCTCGAAGGCGGGCAGGCGCATGGGTTCCCCCCGGGCGTCGAAGGAGCGGTGTTCGGACGCGACCGGGCCCCGCCCCGGAGGGAGCCCCCGGGGAAGTCCCCTGACCGGGGGTCACGGTCACATTTCCATTCTGGCACTCTCGGGGGTAGAGTGCTAACCGCGACGAGGCCGGTCTGGCACCCGCGACGACAGGCCGCCGTGGTCGCCCCTTTTTCGCAGTCGGTCCGTGCACCAGTGCGGGCCGAGATCAGTACACCGAAACCTTGAAGGGGGAGGTCACACCGTGTCGACCGCCACCAAGACCGTGCTGAAGCCGCTCGAGGACCGCGTCGTGGTCCGGACGCTGGAGGCCGAGCAGACCACCGCTTCCGGTCTGGTCATCCCGGACACCGCCAAGGAGAAGCCCCAGGAGGGCGAGGTCCTGGCCGTGGGCCCGGGCCGCTGGGACGACGAGGGCGAGAACCGCATCCCGCTGGACGTGAAGGTCGGCGATGTCGTCCTGTACAGCAAGTACGGCGGCACCGAGGTCAAGTACGACGGCGAGGAGTACCTGGTGCTCTCCGCCCGCGACCTTCTCGCTGTCGTCGAGAAGTAGGTCTCCGCGGGGCCCGCTCCATCGGGCCCGGAGCCATCCGCATCCCGCACCGGTCGGCGCACAGCCGGGCGGGCGGGATGCTCTCTTTCGACCAGCCTGAAGAGGAAGCACCCACATGCCGAAGATCCTGGAGTTCGAGGACGACGCCCGTCGCGCCCTCGAACGGGGCGTCGACCGCCTCGCCAACGCCGTCAAGGTGACGCTCGGCCCGCGCGGTCGCAACGTCGTCATCGACAAGAAGTTCGGCGCCCCCACCATCACGAACGACGGCGTGACCGTCGCCCGTGAGGTCGAGCTGGACGACCCCTACGAGAACCTGGGCGCCCAGCTGGTCAAGGAGGTCGCCACCAAGACCAACGACGCGGCCGGTGACGGCACCACCACCGCGACCGTCCTGGCCCAGGCCCTCGTCCGCGAGGGTCTGCGCAGCGTGGCCGCCGGCGCCTCCCCGATGTCCCTGAAGAAGGGCATCGACGCCGCCGCCGCCAAGGTGTCGGAGATCCTCCTGGAGCGCGCCCGCCCCGTCGAGGAGCGCGCGGACATCGCCTACGTCGCCACCAACTCCGCCCAGGACGCCCAGATCGGCGACCTGATCGCCGAGGCGTTCGACAAGGTCGGCAAGGACGGCGTCATCACGGTGGAGGAGGCCCCGACCTTCGGTCTGGACCTGGACTTCACCGAGGGCCTCCAGTTCGACAAGGGCTACGTCTCGCCCTACTTCGTCACCGACGGCGACCGCCAGGAGGCGGTGCTGGAGGACGCGCTGATCCTGATCAACCAGGGCAAGATCAGCAGCCTCAACGACCTGCTGCCCGTGCTGGAGAAGGTCGTCCAGAGCAAGAAGCCCCTGCTCATCATCGCCGAGGACATCGACGGTGACGCCCTGGGCGCCCTGGTGCTCAACAAGATCCGCGGCACCCTCAACGTCGCCGCCGTCAAGGCGCCCGGCTTCGGCGAGCGCCGCAAGGCCATGCTCCAGGACATCGCGGTCCTCACCGGCGGCCAGGTCGTCGCCGAGGAGGTCGGCCTGACCCTGGAGAACGTGGACCTCGACGCGCTGGGCGGCGCCCGCCGCGTCACGATCACCAAGGACGCCACCACCATCGTGGACGGCGCCGGGGAGCAGTCCGAGGTCGAGGACCGCGTCCGCCAGATCCGCAAGGAGATCGAGGCGAGCGACTCCGACTGGGACCGCGAGAAGCTCCAGGAGCGCCTGGCCAAGCTCGCGGGCGGTGTCTCCGTCCTGCGCGTGGGCGCCGCCACCGAGGTGGAGCTCAAGGAGAAGAAGCACCGCCTGGAGGACGCCATCTCGGCGACCCGCGCGGCCATCGAGGAGGGCATCGTCGCCGGCGGCGGCGCCTCGCTGGTGCACGCTTCCAAGGCGCTGGACTCGGACGACCTCGGCCTGACGGGCGACGAGGCCACCGGTGTGGCGATCGTGCGCCGCGCCCTGGTCGAGCCCGCCCGGTGGATCGCGGAGAACGCGGGCGCCGAGGGCTACGTGGTCACCCACCGCGTGTCGGAGCTGGAGGTCGGCCACGGCTACAACGCCGCGACCGGCACCTACGGCGACCTGACCTCGCAGGGCATCCTCGACCCGGTCAAGGTGTCCCGCTCCGCCGTGCAGAACGCCGCCTCCATCGCGGGCATGCTGCTGACCACCGAGGTGCTGGTGGCGGACAAGCCCGAGGACGATGAGGACGACGGGCACGGCCACAGCCACTAGGCACGGCGACCGGGCCTTCCGTGGGCCGCGGGTCCCAGGGCCCTCGGGCCTTCCGGACCCGAGGAACCCCGGAGCACGGCCACGGCGGCCGGGGCGCGTCCGGCGGACACGGCCCGGCCGAGACGGGGGCGG